>DTYT01000176.1 GCA_012961745.1 Kiritimatiellia bacterium
AATGGCAAAAGACGAGAACAGGAACGGCAGCATGGCTCCCAAGAGCACTCCGGCAGTGACCGCGGGAGCGGTAATGTCTATAGTGGTGATGCCTACCGTCTCACGATAGGCGGCGAACAGAGCCAAGGCGGTCAGCGCAGCAGATCCGATTGCAAATCCTTTACCGATCGCAGCGGTCGTATTCCCCACCGCATCCAGGCGGTCGGTGCGTTTGCGAACCTCCGGGCCCAAGTGGGCCATCTCCGCGATACCCCCCGCGTTATCGGCTATCGGTCCGTAGGCGTCCACGGCCAACTTGATGCCGGTAGTAGCCAGCATGCCCACTGCGGAGATCGCCACCCCATACAGGCCGGCAAACCGATGGGCAATCAGGATGGCTCCCGCCAGAAAAACCACCGGCAGCGCCGTGGACTGCATGCCGTTGGCGATACCCGCCAGGAAATTGGTGGCCGGTCCGGTCTGGGAAGCTTCAGCAATCCGGCGTGCCGGCCTCCGCAGCTCGGAAGTGTAGTATTCGGCCAGCATACCGATCGCCACCCCTGCGATCAACCCGGCCACCATGGCCCAGAAAATACCCGTCTCCGAATAGGTCGCCGAGCCCAGCGTGAACTCGGCGGGTGCCAGCCAACGGATCATAGGATACACCGCGGCCACCATCCCGGCGGCGGCCCCGAACGTACCCATGTTCAGTGCGGCCTGGGGATCGCCACCCTCACGCGTCGTCACCAGAAACGACCCCAGAATCGAGATTACGATGCCCGCCGCGGCCAGCACGATAGGAAGCAGCACAAGCTTCAGCTCTCCCGCGGCCGCGCCCAGAACCATGGAGCTCACCAGCGACCCGACAAAGGACTCAAACAGGTCGGCGCCCATGCCGGCGACATCTCCGACATTGTCGCCCACATTGTCCGCTATGGTCGCCGGGTTGCGCGGGTCATCCTCGGGAATACCCGCCTCCACCTTCCCTACCAGGTCAGCCCCCACGTCAGCCGCCTTGGTATAAATGCCCCCTCCCACACGCGCAAACAGCGCTATCGAACTGGCTCCCAACGAAAACCCGGAAATCACCGGCAGCACCGTGGAACGCAGCACTTCCACGGAGCTACCCCACGCTCGCATATAGATGAATGTCAGCAGAGTAAGGCCGCCGACGCCCAAGCCCACGACGCACATTCCCATAACACTCCCGCCGGAGAAGGCCACCGCCAGCGCCTGCGGCATGCCCCGACGCGCGGCGTTCGCGGTACGGACATTTGCAGACGTCGCCACCCGCATCCCGAAAAAACCAGCGGCGGCAGAACATGCGGCCCCGATGAGAAAGGATACCGCCACCAGTCGCACCGGACCGGCATTCGCCCACGCAAGGAGCACGGCCACCGCCAGCGCAAACGAAACCAGCACCCCATACTCCTTTCCCAGGAACGCCATCGCTCCTTCACGAATGGCCGATCCTATCTCCCTCATCTCCCGGGTACCGGCATCTTCCTTGAGCACACGCCAAGCCTTGTAGGCGGCATATGCCAGCCCCACCAGAGCACACACGAATGATCCCACCAGCAGCCTGCTACTCAGCGACATGTCCGCCTCCTTCCATTCCCACGGCGCAACCCCTTACCTTATTCCCCGCCGTACGCGCAAGAAGATTGTCCCCCGGCCGCATCGAGGGGCCATCCGTGACTTCAAGGCATCAACCCCATATACTCCTTCTTCCACCGCGGAAGACATGGGAAAGCGGTTGCCCAGGGGTAAGCCCGCCGGCTCCCCTACGAACGGGCGTTTGCCAGTCCGCTTGCCCTCGGCCACACCGGCAGGTAGCGGACAGTCTCGACGGTATGGCGCCCCATCTGGATGGCTTCCGTGGGACAGCGGTGGATGCATGCCAAGCAGAGACTGCACCGGTCGCCGAACTGGGGATAGCCCGCCGCCAGAGAGATGTTTCCCGTGGGACATCCCCGGGCGCAGAGTCCACATTGCGTGCAGCGTCCCGGCAGTGCCTCCAGGTCGCCCGCGCGGCCTTGCAGGTTCCACACATGAAGTGGCCACAGGCCGAAAGTCGCCAGCACCTTCACTGCCGGATAATTCCCGCCAGCCGGCCGGCTACTCGGCCAACGCAGGCTGCCGGCGAGCCGAGCAAGCTTCAATTCGGTCTCCACGGAACTGAACCACCCCTGCAGCCACGCTGCCCGGCGACTACGCCGGGGTGTAAAAAGCAACATGTGCGTGGGCGGCATTCGTATCCGCACCCAGGCCCCCGACACCATTCCCAGGTGCCTCGCCAAGCGCCCGAACCCGGTCACCGCCGCTCCCGGTAAGACCGAGTAGGTGCAAAAGCCGACAATCCGTCGCCCGCCCACCGCAATCTCGCGAAGAGCCGTCCCCGCCAGCGCAGGAGCCCGCCCGAAGTGAACCGGAAATCCCGCGCACAGCACGTCATAGCGGTCTCTGAGCGCCGCATATTCTACCTCGGTGTGCACCCTTTCCAGGAAGGTGATTTCAATTCCCGGCTGCGCACGCAGGATTTGAGTCAGCCGTTCGGCAATGACTTCGGTGTTCCCGGCCCCGGAATAGTAGAGAACCCCGACCCTCACCTCTCCCTCTCCGAAGCATGCCGGCTGCCTTCACCGGCTCACCACCAGTAATGTCACCTTCCGCCCGACAGGACGGATCGTACACCTTTTCAAGGCGGCAGGAAGCAGCACCGACGCGCCGCGGCACACCTCCGGGATCAGCCCCTGCGGCGACTCGATGGCCCCTCTGCCCTCCTCGACGAATAATGCTCGAAAGCTGCCCGGGTTCCACGCCACGTCCCAAGCCGACCGCAACTCCACTTTCTCGATGGTGAATAGGGCGGTCTCCAGCAGCCGCCAGCGGCGCCGCCCGTCCTCCTCGCTCACGGTCGGCTGCACTCTCGGATCATCGTGGTCATGGAAATGAATCGACTCCAGCGCCTCTCTTATGTGCAGCTTGCGCGGTCTTCCGTCCGGGCCCGTGCGGTCCCAATCGTAGAGACGGTAGGTGGTATTGGAATTCTGCTGCACCTCATACAGAAGACAGCCCGCGTCAATCGCGTGCACGCGGCCTCCGGGGATGAATATGACGTCCCCACGGTTCACCGGCAGGCTACGCAGTATACTCTCGAAGTTCTTCTCGGCCATCGCGTCCATCAGCTCTGCCCGGCCGACACCCCGGCGGAGCCCGGCAAAGACCCGGGCCCCCACGTCGGCTTCCAGAACGTACCAGGCCTCGGTCTTGGGCTCGCTCCCCAGGCGCTTCGCAGTGGAGTCATCCGGATGAACCTGCACGCTCAAGCGCTGACGTGAGTCGATGAGCTTGATGAGGAGAGGGAATTTCCCTCCCGCGAAGCCCTCCCCGATGAGCTCCGCGCCCATCTGCCGGACCAGATCTGCCAGCGGGGAGCCTGCCCATGCGCCGTTGCAAACCGTCGTCATCCCTTCCGGGCGGTCGGACACCTCCCAGGATTCAGCATAAATACCCGGCGGCTCATTGCGGTGGTAGGTTCGAATGATCCGATCACCGCCCCAGATGTAATCCTTGTAGGCTGGTTTCAGTATCAACGGATAGATTCTCTTGGGCATCTGGGCCGTCCCTCCCGGCTGCCAGTCCGGCAGAACCATACCGGAGACCCCCGTCCGCAACCCGGTCGACCACGCTTCTCCGGTGCTGCAGGGATGCTTTTTCAGGTTGCGGAGGGCATCCCGGCAGTTTAGTTTACCGTGTTTCGTCCCGGATGGGAATTCCGCGCTTGGGCGATCTGGGGGGGAAGCAACATATGCCGGAAGACGTCGAAAGCATTGTTTTCCTGGTCGGCGACGGGATGGGAGATTTTCCCCTGGAGGAACTCGATGGGAGGACCCCACTGCAGGCAGCCCGCATCCCGATGATCCGCCGGTTAGCCGCGGCCGGACAGACCTACCTGATGCGGACCACCCCTGATGGAATGTACCCGGGCAGCGATGTCGCCAATCTCAGTCTGCTGGGCTACGATCCGGCGCGTATTTATACTGGCCGTGCCCCCCTGGAGGCGGCGGGCGCGGGAATCACTCTGCTGCCGGACCAAGTTGCCTTTCGGTGCAATCTGGTGACCATAACCGGTGGAGTGATGGAGGATTACTCTGCCGGCCACATCGGCGACGAGGACGCTGCCGAGCTGATAGCGGCCCTCAAGAACCGTCTGGATACGGGGGAGAGGAAGTTTCACCCGGGCGTCGGTTATCGTCATCTGCTGGTATGGAAGAATGGTCCAGCGGACGCGGTATGCATCCCTCCCCATGACATCGCCGGGCAAGAGGTCTCCGAGCACTTTCCGCGTGGGCCGGGGGCGGATGAGATCATGAAGCTGATGAAAGAAGCTGCCGCCCTGCTGGCTGCGCACCCGGTGAACCGTCGGAGAGTCAAGGCCGGCATCAAGCCCGCCAATTCCATCTGGTTGTGGGGCGCCGGACGTGCGGTGACCCTACCGTCCTATTCCCGACTTTACGGTCTCAGCGGCGGAGTCGTCTCCGCGGTCGACTTGGTGCGTGGCATCGGGATCCTCGCCGGCTTGAAGGCACCTCGTATTCCCGGCGCCACCGGCTTCCTGGACACGGACTATGACGCCAAGGTGCGCACGGCGCTGGAGATGCTCGAGGGCGGCAACTTCGTGTATCTCCACCTTGAGGCACCTGACGAGTGCGGGCACCTGGGGGATGCGCGGCTGAAAGTCACCGCCATTGAAGCCTTTGACCAGCGGATTGTCAGGCCGGTTCTGGAGGGGCTGCTCGCCCGGGGGCGTCCTTTCCGTCTTCTGATCGGTACCGATCATCGCACACCAATCCGGCTGCGCACCCACAGCCCGGATCCCGTCCCGTTTCTGGTGTACCACAGCAGCGCGCCGCTGGAATCCGCCGAAAGGCCTTTCGACGAATTTATCAATAATGGTCGTGAGTGCGGCATGGCCTATCACATGGTGCGCGAGTATCTGCAGCGGAGCGGGCGGACATGAAGGATATGTATCCCTTTAAGGAAATCGAACCACGGTGGCAACGAT
Source organism: Kiritimatiellia bacterium (assembly GCA_012961745.1). Taxonomy (GTDB): domain Bacteria; phylum Verrucomicrobiota; class Kiritimatiellia; order B70-G9; family B70-G9; genus B70-G9. Next base: position 5,048 of record DTYT01000176.1, read on the forward strand.
TCTGGCAGGAAAGGCGCCTGTTCTATACCGACCTATCCGACGCCCGGAATAAGTATTACTGCCTGATGATGTTCCCCTACCCCTCCGGCGCGCTGCACGTGGGACACGGCCGCAACTACATCATCGGAGACGCCGTGGCGCGATACAAGATCATGCGCGGGTTCAGGGTGTTGGCCCCGATGGGATGGGACGCCTTCGGGCTGCCGGCGGAAAATGCGGCGATTAACACCGGCCGGCATCCGCGGGACAGCACGCGCGAGAACATCTCCACCATGAAGCGGCAAATCATCTCGTGGGGATGCTGTTACGACTGGGACCGCGAAATTGCCACCTGCGAACCACACTACTACATGTGGACCCAGTGGTTCTTTCTAAAGTTCTACGAGCGCGGCCTCGCCTACCGGGCCAAGGCGCCGGTCAACTGGTGCCCCTCCTGCGCCACGGTTCTGGCCAACGAGCAAGTGGTGAATGGCCGGTGCGAGCGCTGTGGAGCGGCCATCGAGACGCGTGAGCTGGAGCAGTGGTTCTTCCGTATTACGGCATATGCCCAGCGTCTCCTGGATGACCTGGAAAAGCTCGACGGCTGGCCTGAAAGAGTCAAGACCATGCAGGCCAACTGGATCGGCCGCAGTGAGGGGACGCGCCTCGACTTCCGTCTGCTACCGCGGCCTGATGGTGTTTCCGATCCTTTCAAAACAATACCCTGTTTCACCACCCGGGTGGATACCATCTATGGCTGCACGTACATGGTCATAGCCCCGGAATATCCCCATGTTGAGCAGCTGGTGCGCGGGCTGCCGCAGGAAAAGGAGGTACTCGAGTACGTGCAACGCTCCCGGCGCACTCCGCGGGCGGCCCGGACTGCCGAGTCGGCGCAGAAGACCGGGGTTTTCACCGGGCGCTATGTGGTCAATCCATACACCCGGGATCCCGTCCCGCTGTGGGTGGCCGATTATGTGCTGATGGAATACGGAACCGGAGCGGTCATGGCGGTTCCGGCACACGATGAGCGGGACCTGGACTTCGCTCGCCGCCACGGTCTCAAAATCAAGCTGGTGGTACAGAATCCTGACAGGACGCTGCGCCTCGACGACCTGCCCCAGGCATATACCGACTTCGGCATTCTGGTCGACTCCGGGCCCTTCAGCGGCCTTTCCAGCCGCGAGGCCATCCGGAAGATGACCGCCTTCGCCGAGGAGCAGGGATTCGGCGGTGCGCAGGTACAGTATCGGCTGCGCGACTGGCTTATCAGCCGACAGCGGTACTGGGGGGCCCCCATACCGATCGTGTATTGCGATAAATGCGGTACCGTACCCGTCCCCGAAGACCGCCTTCCGGTACTCTTACCCGACGATGTCGAATTCCGACCCCACGGGGAGTCACCGCTGAAGCGCTGTCCGGAGTTCATGAACACCGCCTGCCCGCGGTGCGGAGCTGCGGCGCAACGAGAAAGTGATACCATGGACACGTTTGTAGACTCCAGCTGGTACTACCTGCGCTACCTTTCCCCTCGCGACGACCGCCGCGCCATTGACAGCCAGACATGTAACCGGTGGCTCCCCGTGGACCAGTACATCGGCGGCGTGGAACATGCCATCCTGCACCTGCTCTACGCCCGCTTCTTCACGAAGGTCCTCCATGACATGGGACTGGTGGGGTTCGATGAGCCCTTCGCCCATCTGTTTACCCAAGGAATGATCTGCAAGCGCAGTCCCCAGGATGGGAAGCTCTACAAGATGTCCAAGTCGCGCGGAAACGTGGTCAATCCCGACAAGCTGATCGAGGAATACGGAGCCGACACCGTGCGGCTGTATACACTCTTTATCGGACCCCCCGAAAAGGACGCCGAGTGGAGTGATCAGGGCGTGGAAGGCGCTTACCGGTTCCTCCGCCGTCTGTGGAAAAAGGTATACGATAATCAAGGGCTGCTTGGCGGATCGCTTCCCGGGAATATCGACCGCCGCCGGCTGGACCCGGAGGAACGCGAGCTGTACCGGCAGACAAATTCCGCCATCCAAAGCGTTACGGAAGACCTCGATGGTGACTTTCATTTCAATACCGCGGTAGCACGGATAATGGAGCTGTTGAACGCCATCGACAGCTTACCCGTGCATGAGGACAGCTCACCCTCCCGCAAGGCGGTGTTCGCGCACGCGGTCCACAATCTGATCATTCTGATATCTCCATTCGCCCCCCATATCGCCGAGGAGCTCTGGGTGCAACTGGGTCATCCACCGGGCATTCTGAAGGTCCACTGGCCGACGCCTGATCCCGAAGCATTGGTCAGCGAAGAAGTAGAATTGGCGGTGCAGGTCAACGGCCGGGTGCGCGCCCGCCTGAAAGTGGCCGCCGACGCCTCTGAGGAGGAAATCCGCTCCCTCGCCCTGTCCGACCAGCGGGTGAAGAAATGGATTGAACGCGCGGAGGTCCGGAAGGTCGTCGTGGTCCCCGGCCGCCTGGTTAACATCGCCACCAGTCGTCCGTGCGGCCAGGCCGGCTGACCAACCGCGCCTTGAATCTGAGGGGGAGCAGGATGCTAAAGAAGACGATGCCCGACTACGACGAACGCTGCGTATTGCTGCTGGTCGCCGGACTGGCCATTGTCCTGCTGGGCGTGGCAACGGTTATCAATCGAAGATCAGGAAAAGCTCTTTGGGGAAATTCATCGGCCTCCAACGCGGCTGTGAGACCCGTCCGCCCAGATGCAGTTCAAGCAGCTTCGTCAGTGGAAAGGTAACCACGTTGGCGAGTTTGGCCAACGGTCCCTTTTTGAGAAGTTGCACCCTCACTATGAAATCAAGCCTCTGGTCGAAATAGTAGCGGCCCCGGGCATGTATGCTGAACAGCCCTCCCATCAGCAGGGCGTCCTTGGTGTGTATTTTGCCGTCACGTAGGCGGAAGTGCGCCTTGAAGTCCGCCAGCGTAGCGTAGCCCACCCGCGGATCCAGCCGGGAGAGAAACTCGGAGAGGACCAAAAGAACCGGTACCCGCAAGAGACAACCGTCTTCTATCTTAAGGTATCCATGGCCAGTGATCCGGTCGAGAACGTTGGATGCAACCGGCCCGGCGATCTCCAGATCCAGCCGGAGCCGACCCCCCAGCTTCTCTTTCCGCCCCACGAACATCTCCTCCGTCAGCCGGTCAACGTCCACTTCGCGGGCATGCAGCGTGCCGGAGAACAACGGAGTCTTCCCCGGCGCCAGATGGGAAATCCGCACCGCACCCCAAACAGTACCGGTGTAGGCCCGGGCTTTCAGATTGGTGAAAGACAGACTGTCATCCCTGGCTTCCACGTCGAATGATACCTGCTCGGTGGAAAACCGGCCGTACTGCATCCGGTTACAAAGGAACTTCCCCTTGAGGTCGGTTCCCCCGGGGCTGGCCCCGTACGCCACCACGCCGCTCACGCATACTGACACCGGTCCCCGGAACCGGAAGCGCTCCAGCAGCCGCGCGAATTCGGGCCCGATCATCCGCGCTGCTGCCCGGGGATGTATTCCGGAACACGCATCCATCGCTATCCGCTGATTGGCAAAGTCAAAGCCGAGCCATCCCCGGAACTCGCCTTCCCGGCGGCGGATCAGGAACGGATCCAGCCGCAGATAGTCGTTGCTGAACACGAATCCCGACTGGGCCACCAGCACCTCTTCCCCGCGATAAGTGAAGTTTGAGCCGATACCCTGCCCCTGCAGACCGAAGGCCTTGGGATTCTGCACCACTCCCCAGAACCGACCGGTCGCCAGCGGTACCGAATCGAACTCGAACCGGCGGATAAAGTCGCCCCCCCCCGGCCCCGCCCATCCTAAGATGGAATGGGGATCCACCCTCGCCCGGAACCACCCCTCATACTCCCCGCTCCCTGTATGAATCCGCATACCGGCCTCAATGCGGCCCGCGCGATCACTGCCCACCAGCAACCGCAGAGGCTCCACGGTCAGCTGTTCACCGCGACCCTGAATCCCGATCATCGCCTTTTCCAGCCAAGCACCGCGCAGCTCCGTTCGGGCAAGCGAAATCACCGCGGCAAAGTTCGTGAAAATATGTGCCGGATCTGATGGGCCGGCTTCCAGCACCCCCCACATGTCACCCCGCAGCGCGAGTCCGGCCTGCTCCGCTGCGGCTGCCCACACCCCGGGAACGACGCACGACCAGAACGACAAGGGCAAGGAATTGCTCACCGAGAGTACGACGATGTCGTGCACGAGATCATACTTGCCCGTGGCCGCCAGGCTGCGCTGCCCGGTCCGTATCTCGAGAGACCCGATATCAACCACGCCGTCTCTGAGATATACATCCATCTTGATCCGGCCGAGATATGCATCATAGCAATCGATATTCTCACCTCTCAGCCGCAGAACCGCGCGACCTCGCCCGGGGTCACCGGCAGGCACCGTGAATCGCAGACTGCAGTCAATGCGACCACCCGAACGCACTTGGCGGAGGCGCTCCACCACATCCAGTATCCATGGGGGGCTGCATCCGAGTTTCCGTCCCACCCCTGCCAGCACCTCGGACGGTCCCCGGGCTTTCACCGGCGGGCGGGCGGGCGGCAAGGCGACCCGTCCGTCGATCCGGAGCAGCAGTCCGCCGGCACGCAGGGTGACTCCTGACAAGGCCAGAAAACCGTCCCCCAGGACTACCACGCCGCGGCCCTCGCTTAACAGCAGCTCGCTTTTCCGGCTGCCGTCACAGGAGGAGAAAAGCAGTCCTTTCTCCAGACCGGAGAAGCTCACCCCCTTGAAAACACGTTCACCTTTTAGCCAAGCGGTAGGGTCCAGCAGGAAGGAAACCACCGCAATACGGCAGAACGGCTTGCTGCGTTCCGTATCTTCATACACCGTCACGTTCCGCAACGCGGGGCCGCGCCACATATCCCAGCCGATCCACCCTATACGCACGGGCAATCCCGCCGCCATCAGCCGCGATTCTATCGCCCGCACCAGGGGGCGCGGTACGCCCACCACCTGCAGGAAGAGCAGTAATCCCACCAGAGTAAACAGGACCAGCAGCGCGGCCTTCCTCAGACCGGAACCGTGCGACGGGCGGGCCATGCGGAACGGCGCGGCCCGCTTTTCGGTGGCTTGGGGATCCCCCTGGAAAGAATCGTCCGCGGGCCGCCCTATTCGTGGGTCCGACAACCGCCCCTCTCTCATTCAGGCTGCACGGGTTTCAATAATCCTCGCGACAGTTCGGCCGTCAGGTCCGCCCCGATCCGGAAAACGAGATCACTTCCCGCAACCATGGCAAAGGCCCCGCCCTCGGGCGTCGCATCCCCCACCAACAGGCTCTTGCCCACGCCGCTGTCTGCGGTTACCTCCAGGGTCAGCTTGATGCGGGGGACATCCAATCCATACCGTGCCAGATTGTCCGGTGAGGCTTCCACCAGCTCTTCCGCCTCAAGTTGCGAAACTTGATCAAGCAAGTCTTTCAGATCATCGTCGGATCGGGCCTCGCGTCCTTCGCTCTCCGCCCGGAATGGTGCCGAACTGTCCGCCCGGGCGACGGACTGTGTCTCACCCTCACGGACCAACACCATTTTCCGGACGGTGAACGACGGAACATCCACCACCTTACGGCTACGATAATGCAGAAAGTCAAAGGGGGTCTTATCCAGTATGCCGGTCTCCACGATCCATATCTCGTTCTCCCCGCGGCAGGCTGCGTATCTGCGATCCTTCTTGCCCGGCACTTTCCGGCCGAACGAAAGTTCTACCTCGTTAGTACCGGAGAAGGCATCGGGCGCAGGCTTGAAAACAATTTCGGCCACCGGCTCGTCCAAGCCGTAGACCGCCTCGTCGGCGTCCCGCGAGGTTATGAATTCGTCAATCCCGGCGCCGGTCCAGTGGGCCAACAGGCTGCGGACCGCCTCCTCATCGGCATCCGCGCTGACCGGCTCGCGCACTTTCCAGCGGTAATCCTTCTTCTCCAGCACAACCCTCTTCCCGCGGGATTCAAGCCTGACTTCGGCAATCTCAAAGTCCTTTATGGGGACCAGGCGCCAGTCACGGAGCTCCTTCAATGGCACCGCAATCACGGACACGATTCCGGTGGGTATCAAGTAAACACTCCGCTCCGATTTCCACATTGCGTACAGGCGGGCGGGCTCCTTGTCGGCGACCTTGCCCAGCAGCAACACCTCCGGCTCGGGATTGTCGCTCAGGTATACCTCGATCCCATAGTGGCCTTCCTCCAAGCCGTAGAGGGTGGCGTCCTCGACGCCATCGGCCACGAATTCCGCGATCCGGGTGGAATACAATTGGTCCAACAATTTCCCTACCCGCACGCGATCCGCACGAGCGTCCACCGGCTGGCTCAGCCGCCAGTGATCGGTCCCGATATTCCTCAATCGAATGTATCCCGCCGGCCGCCGCAGGCCCAGCTCGGAAACCTCATGCCGCTTGAAGAAGAACAGGTCAGGGTCCCGAAGCTGCTGAACCTGTTTCGGCAGCCCGGCAAAGAAGGAGCTGCCCACCGACAAGACGGCGTCGCTGCCCTTCACCATCGCGTACACGCTGTCACCCAGCATCGCATCCTTCCCGACGCATATCGTAACCGTCCTGTCACCCTCCCTATAGGAAATCAATGCCCGCGGCTTCTCAAGCCCGTAGTCGGCCAGCGTCAGCCCGCTTTGCTCCAGTTCGCGCACCCTGATCCGGGCCGCATACTCCACAGCCTCCAGATCGTACAGGACCCTCTGAATCTCGGACTGGTCCGCACGCGCCTCCATTGGCCGGACTAGGTGCCAGCGTCCGTCTTCCTTGACGCATTCCACCTGCAGATGGTCATTGCTGATCACCAGGCGCGACACGCGTTCCGGATCTATGAGGAATGCCCTACCCGCTCGTTCCCGCCTCTGGCGGCTGGAAAGGGTCTTCCGTTCGTAAAAACCGATGTACGCTGCCAGGAGCAGCGCCACCGCCAGAAGGATCAATACCGTCTTGCCACGCATGTACGCCCTACTCCCTGCGCTGCCACCAGATAAGTATCCCGGCCAGTCCCACCGCCCCCGGTATGACGACCACCGTCAGCCAGAACAGATTGGCCAAGTCGCCTCGGGTCATCAGAAGGCGGGCTTCCTCGTATTCCTTTGGAGCGATCGCCAGCAAATCTTTTCTCTCGAGCAGCCAGTTGAGAGCGTTCATGAAGAAATTGCGGTCGCCGCCAGTCAGGGCGCCGTTGGACGCGAAATCCCCATCACCGAAAACCACCAGGCGCGTAGGTCGGATGTCCGCCTCCGAGCCTGCGGGACCTCTTTCTACTGCCACGGCAACGGGAACCGGTCCGGGGATATCCTCCAGCGGATCGAAACGCGCCGTACTGTCTTCCAGGTTGCGTTCCCCCCAACCGGCCTTCGACGTCATAGCCAGAACGGTCACCCGCGGTCGGTCGGCGGCTTCTGCCTCCGTTTCCTCCTCCAGAGGGCGCACCGATCGGGGCGTGTAGAAGATGGAAGAGATACCTTTGAGTTTCTCGGTAATGGGATGATTGCCATATTCGGTGATGAAGATCTCCCTGCCGGTGAGCGTCCGCGTGGGATCCAGAACGATATCGTTGTCCAATCTGACGCCCCATGCTTCCAGCAACCCTTCCAGTGCGGTCTCCAAATAGGCGTCGGCCAGCACCAGCAGGCGTCCGCTGTCTTCCAGATACTCCCCGATGAGGTCAATCTCCCAGTCGGCGAGTGGGACCCGGGGAGCAGCAATCACCAGCAAACTGCAATCTGACGGGATCCTTTTCTTCTTGGCGAGATCCAGGGTGTGTACCTCCAGGTTATCCCTCTGTATCTCGCGGGTTATGCGGGAGTACCCCTTTTGGGGATCGTAATCGAAGATTCCCCGTTCACCGTGTCCCACGAGGAAATATATCTTGGGGCGCTCACCCGACACCACGCTGTAGATCGCCGACGAGAAGGCTTGTTCTCCCTTGAAAGAAACTTTGCGCGGCGCCCGCCCCAGTCCCACCATCGAATAGTCATATTCCGCTATCTCATCGGCGGTAATATATTTCCTCCGGCCATGGTACTCGAAAACCACCACGTTCGGCTCACTCACCTCGAACTTGCGCGAAAGCTCCTCCGCGCGAGCGAGATCGCGGTCGGGGTCCACCCACTCTACGTGGAGACGGTCGCAGGCCGACTGGTACTCCTTGATGAGGTTTTCCACCTCGTCGTAGACTTCCTGCTGGGGCTGGAAGAATACGATCACGTTCACCGTGTCGGTCAGCGAATTCAAGATGCTGAGGGTCTTGTCCGACAGGCTGTATAACTTGGTACGGCTCAGGTCGAACCGCAGGAAGTGCCGGAACGACAGGTAGTTGACCATTCCGAGAATAGCTACCAGCAAAATGGTTCCGGCCATTAGATTCCAGCGGAACAGAAGCCGGGCCCGGCGCGCCTTCTGGAGATGCCGTATCACTGAACCGTCCGACTTGCGGGCCGCGGCACTTTCTCTTTCCGCTTGCAGGGTCATGGCCGACATTACCTCATACCACGCGACGCGACTCGAGCACCTTCACTGTCAGGAACAGCATCAGGACGATTCCCGACAGGTGAAACACGATCCCGCGCGTGTCGACGACTCCGCGAGAGGCGTCCATCATGTACATGACCGACGACAGGTAGGTAGCCACCTCCCTCACCGGACCCGAGTGGACCAGGTACGGCAGGAACCCACCCAAGAACGACACGCAGCAAATCGCAAAACACCCTATCGCCGCAACGATCTGATTCCCGGTGAGACTGGACGTAAACAGCCCGGCCGACAGGTAGAGCGCCCCCACCAGCAACGCCCCCGCGTACCCCGACACCATCGGTCCCAGATCAATCGGGGTGCCGGGAGGCTCGAAGAGCTTCATTACCGCGATATAGGTCACAGTCGGCAGCCACAGGACTACATAGAACGATAAGGCCCCCAGGTACTTGGCGAGCACCACCTCGCTATCCCTCACCGGAGCAGTCAGCAACGTTTCCAGAGTGCCGGCCCTTTTCTCTTCGGCAAACAAGCGCATGGTAATCACCGGAATAGTGATCAGGATCGTCAGCCAGAAAAAGATCGATGCGAACAATTCGTTCATCACCGGGCCGCCCCGTACGCCCTGCGACAGTACGGTAGCCAGGAGCCAGAAGCTGAATCCCATCACCACCAGAAAGAAAATCATCACCACGTAGGCCATCGGCGAGAAGAAATATGCCGCCAGTTCCCGGGACCACATTGTCCAGATTCGCTTCATATCGCCGTCTCCACCGCTGCCGGTTCCGCCTTGCCTCCCTCCGTCAGGCTGGAAAATACTTCTTCAAGCGTACTCTTCTCACTGTAGAATTCGCGCACCTCCCAGCCAGCTTCCCGCAGAAACCGCCACAACTCGGGCCGCATATCCATTCCTCCATGCCCCTCTATTCGTACGCGCAGCCAGTGACCGACAGGTTCAATTTCCACCCCCTTGACCGCGCTCAGTCCCAGGAGGCGATCTTTCAGCTCTCCGGCGTCAGCCTGCACCTCCACAAGCATCCGGGGAAAGCTGACGCGCTCAATCAGTGACCGGGTCGTATCTGCGGCTACAATACGCCCGCAGTGAATGATCAACACACGCTGACAGGTAACTTCTACCTCCGGAAGAATATGGGTTGACAACAACACCGTATGCTGCTGCGCAAGTCCGCGTATGAGTGCCCGCACCTCGCGTATCTGGTTGGGATCCAACCCGATCGTCGGTTCGTCGAGGATGAGCAGCGGCGGGTCGGCGATCAGGGCGTCCGCCAATCCCACCCGTTGGCGGTACCCCTTGGACAGGTTCCCGATTATCCGATGCCCCATACCCTGCAGCCCGCACAACTCCTTCACGTCACTCAGCCGCTGTCGACAATGCCGGCCGCTCAACCCTTTCAGACGTCCCCGAAAGAAGAGATAATCATCCACTCGCATCTCGGGATAAAGAGGGCAATTCTCCGGCAAATAACCAATGTTACGGCGCGCGGACCGCGAGTCGCGCAGAACATCATGCCCGGCAACCTCGACCAGCCCCGATGTGGGGGCGAGGTAGCCGCACAGTATCCGCATAGTGGTGGTCTTCCCTGCCCCGTTAGGCCCCAGGAACCCGACGATCTCGCCGGCTCGTACCTCGAAAGAGACATCATCGACCGCCAACGTGCCGGGAAAGGCCTTGGCCAGATTCTCCACCTTTATCATGACCGACATGTTTCCGTTCGACGCGCGGCTTTTATTTTGACCTGCAGCGCCTCCGAATGTTCAATGTACCCGGCCAGAGCGCGCCGGGAGACGATGACCCAATTGTTGCCGCCAACATACGATATTGCAAGCTGGCAGCCGCCTAACCCCACGAAGGCCCGCGTGCCGCCTGACCGGGGGGTGCGAAAATGCTGAAAGCCGGACTGGTCGGCCTGCCTAATGCAGGCAAAACCACGCTTTTCAACGCCTTGGCCCGGGCACACGCACCTGCCGAGAACTATCC
>DTYT01000177.1 GCA_012961745.1 Kiritimatiellia bacterium
ACCGTATTGCTGGGTTGGCCCTGTGACACCGCTTGGCATGGATTCTACGACCCTGAAGTTGAGGCGGGCGTTGTGAACCTGCCTGCACTGTCAGCAGGAGTCGGCGGCGACCGGGAGAAGTACTGTCGGAGGATCGAACGACAGGTCATGCGCATCATAGGCATGTTTCTGGGGCTGTCGCCTTGTCCCAATCCACGCTGTGTGATGCATCCTTATCACACGCTGCATGAATTGGACGACATGGGACGCAACTTCTGCCCTCCCTGTGTGGGCCGGCTGGAAAGGGCGGTATCCTCAATGGGTTATGCAACCAGGAATGTCGGACACGCAGTGACCGTTCCATGAGCACGGCTGCCGCGGAGAATCGCAACAGCACCCACAGAACCGGCGCCCGATGTTAGACCTCAAGTACATAAGAGAAAATGTTGACCGGGTACGGAAGGCGCTTTCGGAACGAGGCGAGAGCTTTGACCTCGACCGGTTGTTGGAGCTGGATAGGGAACGGCGTACCCTGATTACCGAGCTCGACCAGCTTCGCCACCAGCGAAAAGAGACCGCCCGCGAACTGGGGCAGCGCAAGGCGTCGGGCCAGGACATATCATCCGACCAGCAGGCCGCGCGACGGATAGGTGAGCGCATCGCCGTTTACGAGGACCGCCTCAGGGAGATCGAGGCCTACCTGAAAAAACTGCTCATACGAGTCCCCAATGTGCCGCATCCTTCCGTTCCCGTGGGGAGCGACTCATCGGCAAACCGGATCGTAAGGAAATGGGGTGAGCAGAAGAAGTTTCCCTTTGAACCACGTCCTCACTGGGAGATAGGGGAGAAGCTCGGGATACTTGATTTCCGGCGGGCAGCCCGTCTCAGTGGCAGTGGCTTTGCCCTGTTTTCGGGGCCGGGAGCCCTGCTTGAACGTTCCCTGATCAATTTTATGCTTGACGTGCATACACGCGAGCACGGCTACCGGGAAGTATGGCCTCCAGTACTCTGCAATACGGCCGCCACCACCGGTACGGGGCAATTACCGAAAATGGCCGAGGACATGTATTTTATCGAAAGGGATTCCTTTTATCTGGCGCCTACAGCTGAAGTGCCTGTCACTAACATCTACAGGGAGGAAATCCTCAGCGAACCGCTCCCTCTGTGTCTGGTGGCCTATACACCGTGCTTCCGCCGGGAGGCGGGCGCTGCCGGCCGTGAGACGCGGGGCCTTATCCGCGTGCATCAGTTCGACAAGGTGGAGCTGGTGAAGTTTGTGGAACCCGACGAGTCATATTCTGAGCTGGAGGGTTTGGTACGTGATGCGGAGGAGATTCTCCAGCGACTGGGCCTAACTTACCGTGTAGTGGAACTATGTACCGGCGATCTGAGCTTTGCTGCCACGAAGTGCTATGACCTCGAATTGTGGGCTCCTGGCTATGGCGACTGGTTGGAGGTCTCCTCCTGCAGCAATTTTGAGGATTTCCAGGCAAGAAGGGCCGGGATTCGATACCGGGATCGTAATGGCGCGGTAGCCTACGTACATACCCTGAACGGCTCGGGTGTTGCGCTGGCCCGCTTAGTGGCGGCGATACTCGAGAACTACCAGCAGGCCGACGGGTCGGTCGAAATACCCGTGGCCTTGCGTCCATATATGCACGGTCAAGCGCGTATCAAGCCGTCCGCCTCGTAGACTGCATGGAGGATCGAAGTGGCGCCAGCACAGGGCAGAAAGCCGCCAGCTGGCATCCAGTCTCGATTTCAGACCGCGCTCAAGGATTGCGGTATAGGGGCAGGTAGCACTGTGGCCGCGGCAGTTTCCGGGGGCGCGGATTCTGTAGCACTTCTGGTTCTGCTTCAACGAGTCGCGGCCGAGATGGGATTGAGTCTCTACGCCGCACACGTTCATCACGGTCTGCGTGGGGCGGAGGCCGATCGGGATGCTGATTTTGTCGGCCATCTTTGCTCCCGCATGCGGGTACCGCTACGGGTTGCGAGGGTGAGTGTCGAGGTCGAGCGTAAGCCCGGGGAGTCGCCTGAAGAGGCTGGCCGCAGGATCCGGTACCGCGAACTGGTTTCGATTGCCCGTAGTTTCGGGGCGGATTGCATCGCTACCGCCCATACTGAGGATGACATCGTCGAAACAGTTATCTTTCATCTTGTTCGCGGCAGCGGGCCCTCAGGATTAGCGGGGATTCGTCGCATCGCACGGATTGGTGATATTCCGATTGTCCGGCCCCTGTTGCGCTTCGGGCATGCTGAGCTCTGCGATTATCTGCGGCAGATAGGACAGACTTGGATGGAGGACAGCTCAAACAGGGACCCGAGGTTCGCGCGGAACCGAATCCGCGGCGAGCTGATCCCGTGGATCGAAAAGAACATCAATCCGGCCGCAAGGGAAAATATCGCACGGCTCGCCGAAATCATCGCTGAAGAGGAGCAGTGGCTGAAAACCATCGTAACCAACCTGCTGCAGTCCTGCACGGACCACGAGGGGCGGCTGATCCTTGCCATAGTCCGGGACCTGCCTGAAGCCGCACGCCGCCGGGTCATTGTACAGCTCTTGAGAATACATGGAGCGCCGCTCAACTGGCACAACGTGCAGCGGATTGCGAATCTGGTCAATCAGGGTTCTGGAACCCGCCTGGATCTCGGGATGGGCTGGTGGGCGGTACGGGGGCCAGACTTCATTGCCCTTCTTTCCTCTAGGCTATGTGAACCGGCACCATACCGATATCCCCTGCAGATTGGTGGCCAGACGGCTGTACCGGAAGCAGGCCTTCTTGTTCGGGCCGAATGGGTTAGCCTTCCGGGAGACCATCCGCCTCAGGTCCAGGGCCATGTGGGCGAATATCCTGCGGAAGTATATCTAAACGGGGAAAAATGCCGGCGATGCCGGCTTGCCATCCGGTCCTGGAACCCAGGCGACCGGATCCGCCCCTCCGGCATGAGAGGATCCCGAAAGTTGCAGGATATCTTCACGGACTACAAACTTCCGCGGGAGGAGCGAAGACGGGTCCCCGTATTGGAAGCCGATGGAGAGGTTATATGGATAGCTGGATTCCGTCCGGCGGAGGGATGGCAGGGGAAAGGGCGCCGGGTGCTGCACGTACGGGCGGAACCCATACCTTCATAATGGTTCCTGGGGGGCAAATGTGAGTGTCATCCGGTTGTTTCCTTGAAGATAGAGCTCCCCACCGGTCCGATCTGTCAGAGATCACGGCGACTCCGGCGGGATGGCAGGTGAAGTTTGACAAGAAGTGACACAGGCGCAAAGATTGCCGCTTGCGCCGCACGATCGGTGGGCGTGACCGTGAAATAGCAGTCCATTGTCGGGCTGGAAAGAGAGAGATAATGGGTATCCGCTTTTTCAATACACTGACCCGCACGATTGCGGAATTTGAGCCTCTCGTTCCCGCCGCGGCCCGTATATACACATGCGGGCCCACTGTGTACGACTATGCCCATATAGGCAACTTCCGGGCCTACGTGTTCGAGGATCTCCTTCGTCGCTACCTGCAGTTCAGGGGTTACCGTGTGACCCAGGTCATGAATCTGACCGACGTAGACGACAAGACTATCCGTAGTGCCCGACAGGAAGGCATGTCGCTGAATGAATTCACTGCGCGCTACAAGAGGGCTTTTTTCGAGGACCTTGAGACACTCAATATCGAGCGGGTGGAATTTTACCCTGCGGCCACAGAACATGTCGGCGACATGATCGCGTTGATCGAGACACTCATACGGAAGGGACACGCTTATGTTTCAGGGGAAGGATCAGTGTACTTCGACATCAGTTCCTTTCCGAATTACGGCAGGCTGTCCCGGGTAGACACATCGGGTCTCAAGGCAGGAGCCAGGGTCGTTCATGACGAATATGGCAAGCAAGATGTAGCCGACTTCGCTCTCTGGAAAGCATGGGACGAGGCTGATGGAGATGTCTCCTGGGAGTCTCCATGGGGGCGGGGACGCCCGGGATGGCATATCGAATGTTCGGCCATGAGCATGAAATATCTGGGTGAGACCTTCGATATTCACACCGGAGGGATAGATAACATATTCCCGCACCACGAGAACGAGATTGCTCAAAGTGAGGCGGCCACCGGGAAGCCGTTTGTGCGCTACTGGCTGCACTGCGCGCATTTGATAGTTGAAGGTCAAAAGATGTCGAAATCCTTGGGCAATTTCTACACACTGCGCGATCTCCTCCGGCGGGGATATTCGGGTAGAGAAGTCCGCTTTGTTCTGATCGGTACGCACTATCGGCAGAGTCTCAACTTCACCCTTGCTTCTCTTGATGCTGCACGCAATGCGCTCGCCCGCATTGATGATACGCGCCGCCGTCTGCAGGAACTGGCCTATCGCAGAATCGGTCCGGGCGCCGACCAGACCAGTAAGCGACTCGTGTCACGTGCGGAAGAGAGGTTCGTCCACGGACTTGATGACGATCTCAACGTGGCCCCGGCACTCGCCGCATTATTTGATCTGCTGCGCGACGTGAACCGTGCATTGGATAGGAACGCCATCACATCCGATGGGGCGTCGCTGCTGGAGTCTTTCTTGACCAAACTGGACCGTGTCTGGGGGTTCCTTGAGGTTGAATCACAGGAACAACCCGATCAAGAGGTGCGCGCACTGGTACAGGAGAGGGAAAGACAGCGCGGGCAAAAGAATTGGGCCGAGGCGGACAAGATAAGAGACCGCTTGCTGAAGATGGGATGGATAGTACAAGATACTCCCGACGGACCTCACCTGCGGAGAGCGAAGTGACGCCACCGCGCGGGAGATTCATCACGTTTGAGGGGCCGGAGGGGGGAGGCAAAACCACTCAGGCCCAACGCGTTGTCTCGCGTCTGGAGCAAAGTGGGATCGCCGCCGTTTATACCAGGGAGCCCGGGGGTACCCGGCTGGGGGAAGCCATTCGGTCGTTGCTCCAGTTTGATAGCGCCGGTGAATCCCCGTTTCCTGAGGCGGAAGTCTTACTGTTCGCAGCCAGCCGGGCGCAGCTGGTACGGAAGGTAATCCTGCCGCAGCTCGAGAAGGGACTGTGGGTGATCTCCGACCGCTTCGCGGATTCCACAACCGCCTATCAGGGATTTGGTCGCGGATTTTCGTTAGACGATATCCTGCGGATCAACCGGTTCGCGATCGACGGGGTCACGCCGGATCTCACGATTGTACTGGATATCGACGTGAAAGAGGGGATACGTCGACTCAGGAAAAAACACCGCCTTAACGGCACCGAATTCGACCGCCTGGAGAGCGAGGATTTCTCGTTCCACGAGCGGATCCGGGAAGGATATTTGGAACTAGCCCGGCTTTATCCTGAACGCATTCGAGTTGTCGATGCATCAAGAGATAGCGATACGGTGGCCGAGGAAATATGGACACTGGTTCGGGATGTGTGCTTGAACGTCTGAGGAGTGCGCTGGACAGCGATCGGCTGGCCCATGCCTATCTCTTGGTGGCCCCTCCATCGAGCGGACTGGAAATCGCTTACTCGATCGGCTCTCTCGTATTATGTGAAAAGCGATCCGCCTGCGGGGTTTGCCAGGCATGCAAGTTATGTTCCGCTCGCGGCCATCCCGACGTTCTGGTTGTGGCGCCCACCGGCAGAAGCGAAGCACTGACCATATCCCAAATCCGTGACGTGATCGATTTTGTCGCTAAGAAGCCCTACCTGGGAACCGCCAAAATCGTCATCCTGGTCGAAGCTGACAGGATGACACGTGAAGCCGCCAATGCATTTCTCAAGACGCTGGAAGAACCAGCAGGGAACAGTATCTTGCTGTTGGTCAGCGCCCGGCCCCAGGCGCTTCCGGAAACCGTCGTATCCCGCTGTCAGCCACTGGACTGGAATCAAGATCAGCCGAGCAACGACGTACCAGCGCTGGAAACGCGCCTCCAGGAGCTGCTGGTTACCGCGGCCCAAAGCCGGGACCCGCTCCGCATTGCTAGTGCAGTCGAGGAGCTCCTGCAGGCCGCGCGCTCTTTCGGCTTGCCTGAGGATGACGCGGGTGCGGGGTCGCGGGACGCGGAGAGGGCAGTAGTGAGGAGGAACGTTCTGGCCCTCCTTTCGAAAACCGTACGCCAAGCCAGCCCGCGGGGGCAGGGGAACGCGCCAGGGGATATTTCACTACGCAGTGAATGGTTGTACTGGATGGCAAGGCTTGAGAGATTGGAGCGTCTGCTGGACAGGCATATGGACGAGCGGCTCTCAATGGAAGATGTGTTACTGTTTCCCTGACCGGGCGCATCCTCCCGGATCCGATGTTGATATTCGTTCGTTGGGTTCGTTATCATACGGCCGCAATCGCACGATAAATAGCGCGTGACCGGAGCTTCACTCTGAAGTAATCTCGTATCGATTCGTCGCAGGAAATGAGAGTTGGATGCGGGAAGAATCGGAGCGTGTCGGCCTGTCGCTGGCTCATGTCCGGGCCGGATGCACGAAGTCTACTCGGATGAAAGGAGTCTCCGGATCGGCGACGGAATCTGGCAGGTAGTGCTGTCGGCTCGGCCGGAGGAGGCGAGAGAGATGGAAATCGAGGATATAAGGAAACTGATCGAGCTGATGAGAGAAAACGACCTCACCGAATTCGAAATGGAGGACCAAGGCTTCCGGATATCCCTCAAGCGTGGGACCGCCGAAGTGAGCAATCAGAGCATGGCGACCGGGATCATGCCCGTGCCGACGGCGCCACCGGCAACGCCGTCTCAGCCACCGGCACAACCTGGCTCGGTCGAGACCAAGGACGAAGAAGGCGGGCTGATTCCGATCAAGGCGCCCATGGTGGGTACTTTCTATCGAGCATCTTCTCCGGAAGCTGATCCCTTCGTATCTCTCGGACAGGAGATAGAAGAAGATTCGGTTGTGTGCATCATCGAGGCCATGAAGGTAATGAACGAAATAAAGGCCGAGACAAAGGGGATCATCAGAAAGATTCTGGTGGAGAACGCTACCCCCGTTGAATTCGGGCAGGTTTTATTCCTGGTGGAACCACGCTGAGGTTCTTCCTTGGTGTCATGTTCGAACGAGTCCTCATAGCCAATCGGGGCGAGATTGCGGTACGGCTAATCCGTGCATGTCGCGAGATGGGTATCCAGACGGTCGCCGTATTCTCAGAGGCGGATGCTGAGGCTCTGCATGTTCTTTTGGCGGATGAGGCCGTGTGCATAGGCCCCCCCGCCGTCTCGGAGAGCTATCTGAAGATAGCCAACATAATCAGCGCCGCGGAGGTGGCGGACGTTGACGCCATCCATCCTGGCTACGGATTCCTGGCGGAAAATGCCCATTTTGCTGAAATATGTGACAACTGCCAGATCGCGTTCATCGGCCCATCACCTGAAAACATTCGTGCGGCCGGGGATAAGTCCGTCGCGCGCGAGACCATGCGCAAAGCCGGTATCCCCGTAACACCTGGCAGTGAAGGAGTCGTACGGTCCAAAGAAGAAGCCCTGAAAGTGGCGCGAGAGATAGGCTATCCCGTACTTCTGAAGGCCGCCGCAGGTGGGGGGGGTAAGGGAATGCGGATCGCGCACAACGATGTCAGCCTCGCCCAGGCCTTCATGACTGCGGCGGCGGAAGCGGAAAGGGCTTTCGGCCGTCCCGACCTGTACCTGGAACGCTTCGTGGAGAATGCGCGTCACATTGAAGTGCAGATCATCGCTGATCACCATGGCAATATCCTGCATCTCGGGGAGCGTGACTGCAGCATCCAACGCCGCCATCAGAAACTCGTCGAAGAAGCCCCCTCACCGCGACTTCCCGCGGAGGTCCGTAGGAAAATCCACAAGGCCGCCATACGGGTCGCGGAGGCTATCGGATACCAGAATGCCGGCACCGTGGAGTTTCTCTACGATGAAGGTCGGCGTGAGTTCTATTTCATGGAAATGAACACCCGCATTCAGGTGGAGCACCCGGTTACCGAGGAAGTTACCGGTCTAGATATAGTTAAACTGCAGTTGAAGGTGGCCAGCGGAGAAAAGTTGGAGCTGCACCAGAAGGATATCGGGTTGAAAGGTCACGCAATCGAATTCAGAGTAAACGCCGAAGATCCCGCCAAGAACTTCGCCTCTGTCCCGGGCAAGATAGAATGGATTCACTTCCCCGGAGGGGCTGGCGTCAGGGTCGACAGCCACGTCTACAGCGGGTACACCGTCCCCCCATACTACGACAGCCTGCTGGCTAAGATCATCGTACACGGGGAAAATCGTAGTGAGGCCGTTGCACGCCTGAGAAGATCTCTGGACGAATTCAGCATCGAGGGAATCGCCACCACCGCGCCGCTGGGCGTCCAGATAGCTTCAGAAGCCCGCTTCATCGAGGGCAGCTACCGTACCGACTACCTTGAAAAGATGCTGCAGGAAGGAGTTCGCGTTGAGTAACCCATTTCAAAGGAGGATACGATGAAATTCCTGCATGCTCTGGCTCGCACCGCGATCTTTCTGGTGTTGCTGCTGCAAGTCGCGGTCGGGTTCTATCTGACATTGGGAGAACCAACCGCGTGGCGGCAGGCCATCACACGTATGGTACTGTATCGGACGGAAACCTTCGCTGCAGCGCTTGGATTGGCCAGCCTGCTGCTGATCGATCTCTTGACCATTCCACGGCAGCACCATGACGATGCCCGATTCGTCACTTTCCGCTCCAAAGATGGGCAAGTGAGTATAAGCCTCAGTGCGATTCGTGAGTTTCTGCAGCGTATGGGCTCGGAGTTTGCCGCACTCAAGGACATGCATATCTCAATACGTCCGCGACGAAACCGCCTTTCCATATCCGTGGACCTGCGCGTGACCGCGGACGAATACCTGCCCGAGCTCTGCCAGACACTGCAGGAACGAATCCGTGAAGCACTAAGGGAACAGTTGGGAATCCACGCGGTCGCTGGCGTGGTAGTCCGCATCCGGGAGATCCTGCCGCCTTCCGGAGTTCCCCAGGAGAACGCCGGGGAAATCGGCGTTTAGCAGCCGTGACAATGGATTGGAACCGGGTCAGTGAAGAAACCTTGGCGGTGTTGGATTTTGTACTGCATCAGATGCGTCCCGGTTTAGAGAAGACGGCCGCCCGTATCGCAAACTGCTTCCGCCGCAGTGGAAAGGTTTTGATCTGTGGCAACGGGGGCAGTGCGGCAGATGCCCAGCACTTCGCTGCCGAGTTGGTTAATCGGTTCCAGCGTGACCGCCGCCCATATCCGGCGATTGCGCTGACCACCGACACGTCGGTGCTGACCTCCGTGGCCAATGACTACGGTTACGAGTACGTATTCAGTAAGCAGGTGGCTGCCCTTGGCAGTGCCGGGGATATCCTGATAGCGATCTCGACCAGTGGTAATGCCGCCAATGTGTGCGCTGCAGTGCGGGAAGCACGGCGCCGGGGACTGCATACCATCGGACTGACGGGAGGCCCCGGAGGCACTCTCGCGGGCCTGGTAGACACGCTGCTGTGCATCCGTCCCGTAAACACCGTGGCGCGCATCCAGGAGGGCCATGAGCTCATCATTCACTTGGTATGTCACTTGATTGAAGAGGATCTTGCCTGATCCGCTGTCATGCCGCCCCCTCCTCAAAGACCGAACGTTCTCATAGTGGGATCCATCGCCCTTGACACTGTCGAGACTCCCAGGGAGAAACGTGAAAATCTGATCGGGGGATCTGCCACCTACGCATCTTTTGCCGCCGCCATTTTTTCCTCGGTGGGAATCGTGGGGATCGTCGGGGAGGACTTTCCGGCTCAAGGTATTTCTCTCCTGCAAGCCAGAGGTGTCGACACCCGGGGATTGGTAATACGGCCCGGAAGGACCTTTTACTGGCATGGCAGATATGAAGAGAACATGGACAATCGTACGTCACTTCGTACGGAACTCAATGTCTTCGCAGACTTCGATCCCCGCCTGCCGCCAGGGTATATCACGGCCCCCTATGTCTTCCTTGCCAATATAGAACCAAGGCTTCAACTGAAAGTACTGGACCAGGTTCGCGCACCGAGCTTCGTGATGGCTGATACCATGGATCTATGGATTCGCACGGCTGCTGATGAGCTGGACGGCGTTATTCAACGCGTCGATCTGTTGACTATCAACGAGAGTGAGGTCCGTCTGCTGACCCGGGAAACAACGCTTGCCCGCGCAGCACGCCGACTTCTTTCTAGGGGGCTAAATCATCTTCTCGTCAAGAAAGGGGAAAGCGGCTCCCTGCTTTTTTCCCGGGAACGGTTACTGTTCGTGCCCGCTTTCCCCCTGGAGGAGGTGCGCGACCCTACAGGCGCCGGGGACGCATTTGCGGGAGCATTTATCGGCTCCCTCGCGGCGCGTGGCTCCAGAGAGCTCGAAGACCTCTACACTGCAGCCTTGTCTGGGAGCAGTGTCGCGTCGTTTGCAGTGGAATCCTTCGGTGCTGATTCCCTAGCTCACTTGACAAAGGCCATAGCCGACTCCCGGAAGTCACAGCTTTTGTCTATGGTCCATCCCTCTTTTGTCAAGCAATAAGTGTGATAGCCAATATTCCCCCCAGAATTCGTACTAATCGGCGCACAAGAAGCGCTCAGACGGCGATATTTGTCATTATCTAGCAAAAAATCTTTGACACGGGAAATAGGTGGCCGTATTTTGGCTCGACAACAGCAGTTTATACCGGAAGGAGGCGCGTCCATGGCGAAGGAGATCCGGGACGGCGGGCAGACAATTATCAGGTGCCTGGAAAACGAGGGCGTGGAGTACATATTCGGAATTTCGGGCGGGGCCGCGATACCCATCTATGATGCCCTGGTTACAACCGATACGCACATAAAGCTCGTCTTGGTGAGACACGAGCAGGGAGCTGCCCACATGGCGGACGGATACGCGCGAGCAACGGGGAAACCGGGGGTCGTGCTGGTCACGAGCGGCCCCGGCGCTACCAATACTGTCACAGGTATCATGACCGCCCACATGGATTCAGTGCCTATGGTCGTGATCACGGGCCAACAGATTCGGCCTATGCTCGGGAAGGATGCCTTCCAGGAAGCCGACGTCTTCGGCATGACAATGCCGATCGTCAAGCACAGCTACCTGTTGAAGGACCCCGCCGACATTCCACGGGTGTTTAAGGAAGCCTTCTACATTTGCAGCAGCGGCCGCCCGGGCCCTGTAGTGATCGACATCCCCAAGGACGTCAGCGCTGCTGCCTGTACAGCCGACCTCAATGTAGAGATGGATTTGCCCGGCTACAGGCCCGAGGTTTCCGTGCACAAGGACCAGGTGCTGCGAATAGCCGAAGCCCTTTCACACTCACGCCGACCTCTGCTTCTGGTCGGGCACGGCACCCTCATAGCCAACGCGTCGGCCCAGGTCAGAGACCTAGCTGAAAAACTGCGCGCTCCCGTCGTGACAACCCTTCTGGGGAAAGGAGCGTTTCCCGAAACACATCCGCTCTCGCTCGGCATGCTGGGGATGCATGGGACGGCGTATGCCAACAAGGCGGTATGCGAATGCGATCTGCTTATGGCTATTGGTTCGCGGTTTGACGACCGCATTCTCGGCACCGCGGATACATTCGCACAGGATGCGGTCAAAATTCATATCGACGTCGATCCGGCCGAGATCGGGAAAATGATCCAACCCGACATTTACTGCGTGGGTGATGCCCGGGAAATCCTCGTCGAGCTGCTCAAACACGTAACCCGATTGGACAGCGAGGAATGGATCAGACTCCTGGCAAGCTACAAACGCAAGTATCCCCTCCGCTTCAAGCGTCGCGGATCACTGAAAATGCAGCATGTCGTGGATGAGCTTTATCACCTCACTGAGGGCAAAGCAATAATTGCTACCGATGTGGGCCAGCATCAGATGTGGTGTGCACAGTTCTATAGAACAGACTATCCCAACAACTGGCTTTCCTCCGGCGGAGCTGGAACAATGGGATATGGACTGCCGGCTGCCATCGGAGCCCAGTTCGGCAGGCCGGATGATCTGGTAGTGGCCGTGGTTGGTGACGGGGGATTCCAGATGACGATTCAAGAGCTGGCCACCGCCTGCGTGCACAAGCTTCCGCTCAAGGTCATCATTATGAACAACCATTACCTCGGAATGGTCCGTCAGTGGCAGAAGCTGTTCTACGAAGACCGCAAGAGCGGCGTGGATCT
>DTYT01000178.1 GCA_012961745.1 Kiritimatiellia bacterium
GTACTTTCCACACCTTTCGCATTTGCCGTATGTGCCCGCCTCCAGGCGCGCAAGGGCCTCGTCAATCTCGTACAGGATGTCCTGATCATTGCTCATCAGGTTCAGTGCAAACTCGCGGTCAAAGTTATCCGTACCCTGATCCGCCATGTGTAGGCCGTATCCGGATAGATCCCCCGTAGCATCGCGCTGCGACCGGCTCAAATTGTCAGATGAAAGAAACTGGATCTCGCCGATGATTCTGTCTCGCAGATCCATGAGAGCCTGTTTGAGTCCCTTCTTCTCCCTCGCGGTAAGTGGTTTGGTGGGCGCTCGTCTGGCGAAAGTGTTCCGGATGACCGAGCGCACTTCGGCTACCGCCGACTCGGCCTCCCCCGCCCTGGAACGGCCTTTTCCCGTCCGGCGCCGCGCTGCCTCTGCCGCCGATTTCACCCTCCGTGTGCCCGGTGATACGGAACGGGCGGTCCGTCCCGTACTGGATGCTTTCCCTGCCCCTTTCCGGGGGGAAGACGCTTTGCTCGAAGTTCTGCTTGTCCCCTTTTTGCTAGATGCGCGCGCCGAACTCATTTCCTCCCGTCCTCTCCTTGCCACGACCCATGCCACGCGGTTCCTGAAAGCGAGGCACTGTAGGCTATCAGCCCGGCAAAGTCAACCCTGGGGCGCGGCCACTTCGATTTGGACCCGGACCTCCTGCCCCTGTATCTCTACAACTTTGGCATCCGCGTTTGCCCGGCCCAACTCCCAGGAAATGCAAAGCGTTTCCGCCATTACGTATTCGGCATTCTCGCGCAGAGCCTGCAAGAGCCTGTCCGAACCCTGCACGCCCATCCGAATCCGATCGCTGATTGCTAGGCCCAGCTCCTTGCGAAGACGCTGAACACGATTGACGAAGTCTCGCGCAATTCCCTCCAGTGCAAGCTCCTGGGTGATATTCAGATCTAGAGCCACAGCTATCGATCCACTGGAGACTATCCCCAGAGCGTTCCGTGCCGGGACGACTTCCACTACCACGTCAGCAGGGGTCAGCCGTACGACACCGAGCTCGTCGTCCTGGACTTCCACACTGTCCCCCTGGGACAGCTTGACTATCTGTTGATGCGGAAGCGACCTGATCAGATCCGCCACCCGTCCAGTCGCCGGCCCGTACCGCGGGCCGATCCGGCTGAATTGAGGCTTGCAACTCAACGACGCCAGGGTCCCCAGGTCGCAGACCAGCGCCACCTCCCGCACATTGAGTTCCTCAGCGATAAGGTCCTCGGGTATCTCCCGCAATCGTCGCATAACGGCTTCCGGTGCGGCGATGAACGCGGCCCGCAGCGGCTGGCGAGTGCGGATGTTGTGCTGGCTGCGCAGTAACCGGCCCGCTCTTATCACGTCGCGGGCAGTCCTCATACCCTGTTCAAGTTCCCGGTCCCTCAGAGAGGCATCCGGGTCCGGAAAATCGCACAAATGCACCGATTCCGGCATCTGACCCGACCGGAGATTCCGGTACATGGCTTCGGTAATAAAGGGCACAAACGGAGCGGCCACCCGCGCCAGATCCAGCAACACGCGATACAGGGTCCCGTAAGCGGCCTGCTTATCATCATCGTCCTGACTCTTCCAAAACCGCCGCCGACTGCGACGAATATACCAGTTGGTCAAATCATCTATGAATTCGGCGAGCGGCCTAACCGCCCCCTGCAGCTCATACGCGTCCATCGCTGCTCGCACCTCTTCAATGAGCCATTGCAACCGGCTCAAGATCCAACGGTCGAGGAGCGAGAATCTGGCACCGTCGCCGTTCCCGTTGGGCTGCCAGCCGTCAAGGCGGGCGTAAGTGACCAGAAACACATATGCGTTCCACCACGGCAGCAGATACTTGCGCAAGGTCTCTTTCACCCCCCGCTCGGAAAAACACAGGTCCTCGCCCCGCACGACGGGGGAGTTGACCATGTAAAGCCGAAGGGCGTCGGCACCGTAAGTATCTAGAATGTACTGAGGATCAGGGTAGTTCTTCAGTCGTTTGCTCATCTTCCGGCCGTCCTCGGCCAGCACCAGTCCGTTGACAATCACGTTCAGGAAGGCCGGCTCGTCAAACAGGGCCGTCGAAAGAACCATCAGCGTGTAGAACCAGCCGCGGGTCTGATCCAATCCCTCCGCTATGAAATCAGCAGGGAAGTTGCGTTCGAAGCGTTCCCGATTCTCGAAGGGATAATGCGACTGTGCATAGGGCATCGCCCCACTCTCGAACCAGCAGTCGAGCACCTCCGGTATCCGGCGCAGGACGCCCTTACCCGAGGGAGAAGGAACCGTGATATCGTCCACAAAATGCTTATGCAGATCGCGGACCGGCTTTCCCGAAAGCCGCTCCAGCTCCTTGACCGAGCCTATACACACGATCTCGTTCCCATCCGGGTCAGTCCAGATCGGCAAAGGCGTCCCCCAGTACCGATTACGTGATATCGCCCAGTCGCGGGCGTTCTCGAGCCACTTGCCGAACCTTCCCTCCTTTACATGTTGCGGAACCCAGTGCACCTTGCGGTTGCTCCTGACAAGGCGATCCTTGATGCTCTCCACCCGCAGGAACCATGTCGTCACCGCCCGATAGATCAAAGGCGTGTCGCACCGCCAGCAATGCGGATAGTTGTGACGGATGGCCTGACTGCGGAACAACTTGCCCTCACGCCGCAGGCGCTCGATAATGTCCTTGTCCGCCTCCTTTACCGGCATCCCACTCCAATCCCGTACCTCCCGGGTAAAACGGCCTTCCTCGTCGACCGGGCACACGGTCGGAAGCCCAAGCTTCCTTCCGAGCCGGTAGTCATCCTCGCCGAAGCCGGGGGCGATATGAACGATTCCCGTGCCTTCCTCGGTGGAGACAAATTCCCCGACCACCACCCGGAAGCAGCTCTGCTCCTCAAGCGAAGCAAAATACGGAAAAAGTGGTTCATATCTCTCGCCGGCGAGATTCCTCCCCGAAAGCCGGCCCATAATCTGGATCTCGCCGAGGCCAAAGTATTCGGGGACCTTCTTCGCTGCCAGCACATATTCCTCCCCCAGTGGATTGCGCACCACCGCGTACTCGATATCCGGGCCAACCGCAAGCGCCAGATTCGAGGGCAGTGTCCACGGCGTTGTGGTCCACGCCAGAAAGAAACGAGCGGGCTTCCGCTGGGACCTGAACTTGACCGTGATTGAAGGATCCTCCAGCTGTCGATAACCCAAATTGGTCTCGAAATTTGACAGCGGTGTCGCACAGCGAGGGCAATACGGGAGAATCTTGTGCCCGCGGTAGATGAGGCCCTTTTCCCAGAGCCGCTTGAATATCCACCAGATCGATTCCATGTAGTCCCGGTCCATGGTACGGTACTCATTATTGAAGTCTACCCAGCGCCCCATGCGGGAGACGATCCGGCGCCATTCGCGTGTGTAGCGCAGGACGATCGAGCGACAAGCTTCATTGAACCGACGGACTCCCAGTGCCGCGATCTCCCGTTTGCTGCCGACTCCCAATGCCTGCTCCACCTCGTATTCGACCGGCAGCCCGTGGCAGTCCCACCCGAAACGGCGCTCAACATGGTAGCCCCGCATCGTACGGTACCGCGGAATGATATCCTTGATAGTCCCGGCGAGCAGATGACCGTAGTGCGGTAACCCGGTGGCAAAGGGGGGACCGTCATAGAATACGAACTCCTGGGCCCTCTCCCTTGATTTCAACGACTTGGGGAAGATCTCCTGCTCCTCCCAGAATCGGATGACGGAAAGTTCCAATTCCGGAAAGTCCACCTCGCTGGATACCGGCTCGAACATCATGCTGCCCGCGAATCAGGTCGTGTGTTAATAGGCCAGACCAGCCTGCAATTCAAGCATATCCGCGTCAGATACCCGGGTGTCGCTGAAAGACTCAGATAGAAAAAAGGCCTGTCAGGGTGCAAACCAGGATCACAAGACATCCCACGCAAAGCCCAAGAGAAAAGGCCGGCAGAGGACTTCCATCGATCTTGCGCCTGCGGAACTTGGACACTGTCGCCGCAACGGAGACGGTACCGGTCACAGCTAGCATCCCCAGAAACGCGACCAGGTTGCAAAAACGATGAGGCGCCCGGGAGCCACATGGTCCGACCAAGGGCAGTATCATTAGCTGCACGAGGAAGCAGACCGCGGCCAGTACCGTCAGAAAAGACCCGACATCAGGACGTGCCAAAAAGGGATAAACGTGCCCCGGTGAACCAGATAGGTCCACCCTCTCGCTACGTATCCCGCCCGACACCGGTCTCTTCTTCTTGCTGACCATCTCGCTTGCACCCCCTACAGGATCCGGACTCTGAATCCTTTACTCCTACAGGCTCACCTAGGCAAGAGACAATCACAGTGACCGGGAATCCTCCAACTCTCCATTCTGATTGGGACGCGTACGCCACCGGCGGTGCATCCAGATCCATTGCTCCGGGTGACTGCGGATCACATCCTCGATAATCGAGGTGTACCGCTACGTTGCATTCCGGATATTCTCGTCGTTCTTGTCCCGAACCGGCTCGATCGGAGGCAGCACAAGAATCATGTGCTCCGAGAGCGACCGGCGAATGCTGAAAACCGGCACCACCGGCGCACCGGAATGTGCCGACATGTATGCCAGCCCCGGCGTGGTACAGGCAGGCCGGCCAAAAAAATCGACAAAGACTCCCTCCCTCTCAGTCATGTTCTGGTCCAGGATAAATCCCACCAGATGATTCCGCCGAAGGGCGCGCAGGCACGCGCGATAAGATTCTCTCGCCGGCACCAGCTTCAGCCCCAGCCGTTCACGGCTCGTGCTCCAGAAGCGGTTAAGGGCCTCGTTTTTCACTCCCTTGGTTATGATGGTAACGCGATAGCCCCTCTGATTTGCCAGCACTCCGAGCATATCCCAGTTGCCCACGTGTGCGGTCAAAATTATCGCCCCCCTCCCACCCCGCAAGGCACCCTCAAGGTGTCCGCCCCCCTCGACGACGACCCGTCCCTGCAAATCCACCACGCCCAGAACCGACAACCGCAACATCTCAATCAGGTTCATACCCTGCTGCTTGTACATCTCATCGGCAATGCGCCGCACATCAGAGGCCGCCAAGTCGGGGAACGCACTCCTCAAGGCTGCGATGACTTCGGGACGCCGATACCTGACGACGCGCCCGAGCATCCATCCCAAGGCACGTCCCAATCTCAGGGCCGGCTTCAAGGGCATAATGGCCACCGCCCGTGATATCATCTGCAGCAGAACAGTCATAACCGCCCCAGATAAACGCGCACCGAGACGCCACCGGCGGAGCCGGGCACGCTGACCATTGCGAACCGCCCTCCCCCCCTGACCTCGGAGGCCAACGATTCCCCGGTCACCACCCATGCTGTACTCCGCCATCTGCCCCTACCGCTACGGTACTCCGCCGCGTCCACATTCTGATCTCTCCCGAGCCGGATCCGAACCTTCCACAGACGGTCAACCGGCAACTTCCACTTCCCGCGTGGCGGGCCGATCCGTACCGTAATACGTTCCTCGCGTGCAACCATTCGCAATGGCGTCTGGATGTAGATTCCCTTCAAGTACTCCCGACTCTCCCCGTCGTCTTCGTACAGCCCGAAATCTGAGGTTTCCGGTCCAGGGTAGCAATTCAGTTCAATAACCGATGAGTCAAATTCAGCGTTCGTCCCCACCGGCGCACACGGAACGATCGCTCCGGATTTGACGTAGAGCCCGATCCTATCCAGGGGAAGGCGCACGGTTCGGAACGCCCGCCCGGATACCATCCGCTCGCCTTCCAACTCATACCACCTGCCGCACGGGAAATAGGCACGCCGGACATATTCGCATCCCCCATTCTTCGGGGCCGGCCCAACTGCTGGCACCACCATGAGAAACGGCCCTAGCATGTATTGCCCCCGTGCACGATATATTCGTGGACCCTCGCCCTCGAACTCCAGGTACATGGGACGGACCAAGGGCAGCCCCTGCCGATGCGCCATCCATGTCAAAGAATACAGGTACGGCAGCAAAGCATACCGAAGACGGGTATAGTGCCTGAAGACCCGAAGGGCCCTTCTGCTGAATTTCCACGGCTCACGAATGCCGAAGGCGCTGTGCGTACGGAAAATCGGACTGAACGCCCCGAATTGCACCCATCTGACAAAGATCTCCTCGCCGATCCGGCGGTCATGGAATCCCCCGATATCGTGCGACCAATAGATCGCTCCCAACCCGCAGGAATCCGCGGTGAAATCGACCTGCTTGCGAAGCGTCTCCCACGTAGAATAGGTGTCGCCGGAAAACTGCACCGGGTAACGATGCGACCCGGGACCACCCCAGCGCGACAGGATAATCCCCCGCTTTCCAGTCCTTTTCTCCCTCAATTCGAAGTACCGCTGATTCAACCACAGTTGTGCGTCGTTGCCACCGAACTGGGACTTGGTCCAGCCGTCGATCCACCAAAAGTCCACCCCCTGATCATGGAACGGCCCGAGAAGCACATCTTCCCATGTGCTGACCGCATCCGGACGCGACCAATCACACACCAGCTTTCCCTCGTGAGGAAGGTGCCCCAGCCGCCTGGTCACCGCTTCCCGGTGACTGTCGGTCTCCGGAAGCGGCTCGTACCCATCATAGCCCGGATGATCATTCAACCCCACCCGCACTCCAAGTCGGTGAAGGGCCTCCAGAGTCCGCCGGGGATTCGCGAAATACTTGCGACTCCAATCGTACCCCGCCCAGCCACCCCGCCAGTCGGTGTCAATCATCAATACGTCAATCGGGATACCTTCCCGGCGATATCGCTCCACCAGCCGTAAGAACTTGCCGGATGTGTATGGATACCACCGTGAATACCAGAATCCCAGGGCCCACAAGGGAACCAGGGGAATCCGACCCAGCACGTAAACCAGATCCTTCAAAGCCGAAACGTAGTTGGCTCCATACGCAAAAAAGAAACCGTCAAACTTCACCCGTCGCGCCAGGTTCTCCGGCCAGCGGTAGCGGCGGTTCCAGTACACCCCGCCCGGATTCTCCAGAAGATGTCCCCCCTCAGTACTGAGAATCCCCTGCACCGGACACGGATCCGGCTGCTGCCTCCAATTGTCGAGGGACCTGGTCACCGTACCCAGATTGCCGGTATCCGGTTTCCCCGGCGTCCACACTGTTCGTTCACCAAAGGCGTTGCGATGCACAATCCGCAAGTTGTCCGTGGAGAACTCACGCTCGTCGTTCCGGTATTCCAATGTGAAGCGGTCCGTCGCAAGAACCAGCCGATCCGTAGTCCGCTCCACTACAGCAGTCGTGGGCCGCGGGAGCCTACGGCCGGCTATCAACGGGGCGTACGGGCTGAAACGTCCCTGTAGCGCATACTCCATACGGATACACCCCGGGCGGTATACCGTGAAACGCGCATTGCCCATTCTCACGGGGGTCAGGATGACCCTTTTCATCGTCGGCCCGTTCTACCAAACCGCGTCCACCACATTCCCCTCAAGGACGGCCTGCTGAGTTGCCCGAGACGGCCAAATACCCCACAACCTTTTGCTGTTCAAGCGATTTATCTGCAGAGCGACCGCAAAATCGGCTTTGAGAGGACCCCATACTTGTCAGGGATACTATGACTGGAAAAGCCTGGTTCAGTGCGCGGTATCCGAACCGGTAGCCGCCAGCTCGCGAAAGACCAGATCATCTCCCGCCACCGCCACCTCGACAGTTCCGCCCCCGCGGATATTGCCTCGCAGAATCTCCTCCGCCAAACGGTCTTCCATGTATCGCGCTACCGCCCTCCGCATCGGACGCGCACCATACACCCGGTCGAACCCTTTGGCGAGCAGAAATTCCCGGGCATCCGGGAGAAGCTTCAGAACGATTCTGCGTGCCTGTAGCCGTTCCTGTACCTTGGCCAGCTCCAGATCCAGGATCTTCTCTACATCCGCCTTTTCCAGGGGACGAAAGACGATTACCTCGTCTACTCTATTCAACAGCTCCGGACGGAACACGCGCCGAGCTTCATCCATCATCCGATCCCGCAGAGTCTCGTAGTCGCTCTCGGATTCCCCCGCCGCGAATCCCAGCGTCCCGCCGCCTGACACGTATTCGGCACCCAGATTGGACGTCATTATCAGGATCGTATTACGAAAATCCACCGTCCGCCCCAGACTGTCGGTCAATCGTCCCTCCTCCAGGATCTGAAGCAGGAGATGCATCACGTCTGGATGAGCCTTTTCCACCTCGTCGAATAAGACGACCGAATACGGCCTACGGCGCACCTGCTCGGTAAGCTGCCCGCCCTCCTCATATCCCACATAGCCCGGAGGCGATCCCACCAGGCGAGATGAAGAGAACTTTTCCATGTATTCGCTCA
>DTYT01000179.1 GCA_012961745.1 Kiritimatiellia bacterium
GTCCCAGCCACTCCATGGCATCCAGCACCGCCCGCACCGCCTCCTCGGTGGAGCGCGCCCGGTCCGTATCCTCGATCCTCAGTAGAAACCGGCCGCGGTGGTGCCGGGCGAAAAGCCAGTTGTAGATCGCCACCCGGATGTTCCCGATGTGAACCTGCCCGGTGGGGCTGGGAGCGAATCGGGTTACCACCGGGCCGCGTTCTCCTCTCGGCGATATGGATTGCATATGACGCCGCTTTTGACAGATTATCTTGTCCGGCTTTGCCCTTTCCGACCGAGAAGTTACGCTATCGGCGGGCAACATACAATGCAAAGACCGGAGACCAGGGATTTCGTCCGCCAGATCGTGGCCCAGGACGTGGCCCGCGGGGCCTTCGACGGCAGGGTGGTGACGCGATTTCCCCCGGAGCCCAACGGCTACCTGCACATCGGCCACGCCAAGGCCCTCCATCTCAATTTCAGCATTGCCCGTGAGTTCGGGGGGCGCTGTCACCTGCGCATGGATGACACCAATCCGGTCACCGAGGAAGTGGAATTCATCGAGGCCATCAAGCGCGACGTGAAGTGGCTGGGGTATGACTGGGGTGAACATTTCTATCACGCCTCCGATTACTTCGAGCAGATGTACTGCTTCGCCGAAGCGTTGATCACCAAGGGTAAAGCCTACGTCTGCCAACTTCCGCCAGAAGTCTGGAAAGAGTACCGCGGCGTCCCCGAGAAGCCCGGAAAGGAAAGCCCCTTCCGCAACCGCCCCCCCGCCGAAAGTCTCGACCTTTTCCGCCGCATGCGCGCCGGGCAATTCCCCAACGGGGCCATGGTGCTCCGCGCCAAAATCGACATGAGTTCGCCCAATCTCCACCTGCGTGACCCGGTGCTTTACCGCATCCTTCACGCGGAGCATCCACACGCCGGGAAAAAGTGGTGCATCTACCCCACCTACGATTTCGCACACTGCCTGGAAGATTCGATAGAAGGAATCACCCATTCCTTCTGCACCCTGGAATTCGAGGTGCATCGTCCGCTCTATGACTGGATCCTCGATCAGTTGGGCATTCATCATCCCAAACAGATCGAGTTCGCCCGGCTGAACCTCTCCTATACCGTGATGAGCAAGCGACAGCTCAACCGTCTCGTCGAGGAGGGTAAAGTCAAGAGCTGGGACGACCCGCGCCTTCCCACCATTGCCGGACTGCGCCGCCGGGGGGTGCCGCCCGAGGCCATCCGTAGCTTCTGCGACCTGATCGGCGTCACCAAAGTAAACGGACTTACCGACATCGCCCTCCTGGAACACGCCATCCGGGACCATCTCAACCGGCGGGCACCCCGCGCCATGGCGGTCATCAACCCCTTGCGGCTGGTGATCGAAAACTATCCCGAAGCCGATGAGGAAAGCTTCCAAGCGGTCAACAACCCCGAAGATCCCTCCGCCGGCACCCGGCCGGTGCCCTTCTCGCGCGAGCTGTTCATCGAAAGGGACGACTTCCGAATCGAACCGCCGCCCAAGTATCATCGGCTCGCACCCGGTCGCGAAGTACGGCTGCGCTATGCCTGCCTGGTGACCTGTACCGGCTTTGAGCGCGATCCGGACCGTGGCGAGATAACCACTGTGTACTGTCGCTACGATCCGCGCTCCCGGGGCGGAAGCGCGCCGGACGGACGCAAGGTCAAAGGCACCATCCACTGGGTTTCCGCCCGCCATGCGGTTCCCGCGGTGTTCAACCTCTACGAGAGACTTTTCACCGTGGCCGACCCGGCCGATCGGGCGAAACACGAGGGTCGTGATATCACCGATTTCCTCAACCCGCAGTCCCTGCGGGTCGTCCGGGGAGTTGTGGAACCCTCGCTCGGCGCACCGCCTCCTCTCAGCCGCTGGCAATTCGAACGGCTGGGATATTTCTGCGCCGATCCAGAAACTCGTCCCGGGGCCCCGGTCTTCAATCGGACCGTTACCCTTCGCGATTCCTGGTCCCGCCGGGAAAGGAAGCTCTCTGCCGATCCGGGGCCCCTGGCAGCAGGAATCTCTCCATGGTGAAAAACACGATGCACATGCGCTCCGGCAGACTCACCATCGCCGTACTGCTGGTCGCAACCGGCACACTGCCGTTACTCCTCAATCTGAGCCACTGGTTCCGGGAGGACGACTATCTCTGGCTGTATGCCTGGCATCGTGCGTCGCTGTGCAACATAACGGAATTCCTCCGGCGCGGGCCGCTCTTCTTCTGGCGGCCGGCTCAGGCCTGGCTCAGTTGTGCCGCCTGGAAATGCGTAGACCTCGCCCCCCAGGGTATTAACCTCCTTCTCACCCTGGTATGGGCGGGCGTGCTCTCCCTGATGTGGAAGCTCACCGCCCGCCTGGAGTCAGCCTCGTCGCCTGCATCCCCCATCGCTGTGGGTACCTTGATCACTATGGCCGCGCTGGTGTACATGCCCTACTACTGGTTCTCGCTCGCCGGCGAGGCGCTGGGCACCTTGGTCGTACTGGGCGCGCTACTGGTCTGGCTCCGCCGGGAGCGTCCCCCGCCCGCCGTCATACTGGGCGTGCCGCTGCTGCTTGGTGCCGCCGTCTTGGGCAAAGAGACTGTCGGAGTCGCCCTCGTCGTCTTTCTCTGCAGCCCTTTCTTGCTCCAAAGGCCCCGCCTGCGGCCAGCCCACTTCGTCCCCTGGATTCTGCCCCTGGTGGTTCTGGCGGTGGCGGCGATGATGGACCGTCTGCCTCCGGTCAACGCTTCGGTGATCCGCGATTACCGCCCCGCACCGCCGGGCGCGTGGGCTTCCAACCTGTTGGCGATGTTGAACGCCATGCTTACCCCGTTGTCCGCAGGGGCCGACATCTGGCCGACCCCCCTTCACCGCCTTTCGCTGTTCATCCGGGAGAGATGCCCCTGGTTCGGGGTGGCGGTCATCGTCGGCGCCGTGGCGCTCCGGCACGACCGTCCCATGTGGTGGAGCTTGCTCTGGGTCGTGACCGGACTGCTTCCCTTTATTGTCAGCCGTACCTTGTACCCGCGCTACCTGCACTTCTCCGCTCTTGGGGCTGCGGTGATGCTCGGACTCGCCGCTTCGGCGCTCTACCTGCGTTCCCCGCCCGGCCTACGCGCCCTTCTGGCGGCCACCGGTATCGCGTTCCTCCTGGTGGGAGCGGCTACGTTCTATCTGGTCGTCACCCGTCAGACCGCCCGCCAAGAGTACGGGCGCGATCTGCGGCGAGAGTTGCTCCGTCTTCCTCTGGAGGGCCTGCCTTCGGCGGTGGTGGTCTACGGTCTGTCGCCGGCCGCCTGCAACCGTGGATTGGGCCTGCAGGAACTGGCCCGCCTCACGGCCGGCCGGGATGATATCCGGCTCTTTCTGGAAAACGATCTGGCCCTCCCCCCGGTGAGGCGTCTCTTGGCCCGGCCGGGCGCCCACCGTTTCCATATCCATCTCAAGCGGCCCGATGGCGCCCGACCTCCCTGCGACGACCGGCCATTCCCGTCCCGGTTCCCGGACGCCTCTTTCAATGCCGCAGGTCTTTCGGCGACCGCGCCCACGAACGCAGCTGGACACCCCGCCCCTTGAGTTGCCGGAAGACGGCCCCCTCCTTCAGGTACCGCAACGCCTGGGGCGCATCGGTCACCACGCTCCCCGCCAGAACGTCCACCCCGTAATCGAACAGCACCGGGGTGAACGGTGTGCTCGGCCCCACCATAACCACGAACGCCTCCGGTCGGCAGCTCGCAAGGAGTGTTTCGGCCGTGTGGTTCATGATCGTCGTGGCCGAAAGGCATATCACCTCGCACTCCGGCGCCACCGCGGTGAACATTTCCGCGGCGAAGTCCCCCGGGCGGGGCCGGCGCTCAAACACCCACAAGCGCCGCACCCGTGATTCCAGCCGACGCACGAAAGGAAAATGTCCCACCACCGCCAGAGTCTTCCCCGCGGCCTTCTCCGCCAGCAAGTCCGCGGCGTTGATCTCCACCGCTTGCGCCGGCGGATCCAGAAGGGAATTGATGGCCGCCATCCCTATGGAGGCCGAAACCGGATCCGCCTCCAGAACATAGCACGCCAGCTCGCCCGCCGGCCGCCCCTCCAGCGCCCCGGCGCCCCGGACCGCCGCCGGTGCATCGGTATGATATGGATCGCCCTCACTGCGCATGCTGGACGCCAATCCCGCTCCGCGCGACTCCACCAGGGTCCAGAAGGCGCAACACCAGACCCCGCGCACCGCCGTTTCCGGCTGCGGCAGGGAAGCGATTATCTCTTCCACCAGGCTCATTTTCCCGGGGACAGTTTACCCCCTCTTTGCCGCTGGTGCAGCATTCAAGCCGGCCGCCATTCGGCGCACGCCCGCCTGGAGTCTCAATCGACCCCTTGTAGACCCGCTGCAACGGCGGCGGCAGGAATTGTCCCACATTCCCCCGGGCGGACCGGAATTACCCTCGTGTCTCGGAGAACGACTACGACGCGCCGCCCGCGGTCAAGGAACACCCGACTGGCCCCGCGCTGGCAGTGGAATTCTCTATCCCGAATATTCCTCGACATTCCAAGACTTGGAACTTTTGCGCCGTGGATCTCCAAGGCTTGGAACTTGCCGTTTCAACCGCTGCGCTCTATGGCGACTGCCACTCGGAAGGCTTCAGAATCTGGAAGTTTCCGGTTGGCATCGCGTGGGCATGTCCACCGGCTGGATGCCCGTCGCACCCACTTCCCGCACCGTGCCGCATTCCCCTCGCCCGCGTCTGATCACTCATCCAGACCCCGTTCCTTTCACCTCGTCGATGACCACCGCCTTGGCCCACCCGCCGTGCCTGGGGGGGAAGAATTCTCCCGGCGGACTGAGTTTTTGCCCGGAACCGCGTCCGGTCCCGGATCAGGAGTCCGACCGCTGGGGGTTATGGAAGTCGGCGGTCTCTTCGACCCATTCGGCCAGAAGAGGAAGACTGGGATAATGGGTCAGATCGAACCAGATCGGCGTGAGGGAAACGAAGCCCTTCTGCAGGGCTTCCAGGTCGGTCCCTTCAGAGTTGCCGATGACCTGCAGTTCGCCATCCATCCAGTAGTACACGTTGCCGCGGGGATCGGTCCGTTTGTCGAAAGTTTCCACGAACCGGGACTGTCCCATTCGCGTGGCGGCGAATCCACGGATCTGCGTGAGAGGCAGGTTGGGTATGTTGACATTCAGCAGCACGCCGGCAGGCAGTGGATTCCGGGCGAGCCAGCGCACGGTGCGGCGCGTCACCTCGATGGCCGTCTCCCACAAGGGATTGGAAAATGTGTTCAAGGATACCGCCAGGCTGGGGATACCCAGGATTGTACCCTCGGTTGCGGCCGACACCGTCCCGGAGTATATGACGCTGATACCCGCGTTGGGCCCCAGGTTTATTCCGCTGATCACCAGGTCGGGCGGCGTGGGCAGCAAGGCGCAGACGGCGAGCTTGACGCAGTCGGCGGGAGTCCCTCCCACCGCATGTCCGAAGAACCGCCCGTTGCGCTCTACCGGACGGGTCTTGATGGGATCCGACAGGGTGATCGCGTGGCCCACCGCACTCTGCTCCGCGGCCGGGGCCACAACATGCACTTCGCCGAGTCCGCTCACCGCTTCGTGCAGCGCGTTGATCCCCGGCGCATATATGCTGTCGTCGTTGGATATGAGGATACGCATGGGCCGCCGCACTTGGTTTTGGTATATGCAGGGTGGCAGTGTAAACCAGGGGATCCGTTCTGTGAACCCCTTATTGCCGGCACGCGCACAGGGGAAGGGTCCGGACCACACTTCCTAAAGTGTGATGACTCCTGGGGATCGCGGTCGCTTGCCTTCAGGCGGCTCTGCCAGTGCCTTTCCCCCCACACTTCGTAAAGTGTGGTCATACACTACCCTTCACTGCGCTGCCGAGAGGGCGATCTTTGAGATTGTTTGTCGCCGCCACATGCACTATTGGGTTGCATTAGAGGACGAAGCCCGGAGACATACCAATGGCCTACGAGGTACTCGCCCGCAAGTGGCGTCCGCGGCAGTTCGACGAAATCGTCGGACAGGAACATGTAGTTACCACCTTGAAAAACGCGATCGAAAGCGAGCGAGTGGCTCACGCCTACCTCTTCGTGGGGCCGCGAGGTATCGGTAAGACAACCACCGCGCGGATACTTGCCAAGGCCCTGAATTGTGCCGATGGACCCACCGTCCACCCCTGTGACAAGTGCGCTGCCTGCCGTGAGATCGCCCAAGGCAGCAGCATGGATGTCATCGAGATAGACGGCGCTTCTAACAACGGAGTGGAACAGGTGCGCAGCCTGCGGGAAACAGTCCACTACAGCCCGGTGCACGGCCGCTATCGGATCTTTATCATAGACGAAGTACACATGCTGACGACCCCGGCCTTTAATGCCCTGCTTAAGACGCTCGAAGAACCGCCGGGCCACGTAAAATTCTTTTTTGCCACTACCGAACCCCAAAAGATACCGGCTACCGTACTGTCACGCTGCCAGCGGTTCGATCTGCGGCCGCTGACCGTAAAGGAGATTGTGGGGAGATTGCACCAGCTCTGCGCCTCGGAAGGGTTTGATGTGGATGAGGATGCCCTCCTGGCGATCGCGCGCTCGGCGGAAGGTAGTCTGCGGGACGCTGAGTCCGCCCTGGACCAACTGGTGGCGTTCTGCGGTGAAAAGATACGCGAAAGCGACGTCATGGCGGTGTTCGGGTTGGTGGCACGCCGCGAACTGGAAGCTCTGGGCAAGGCCATACTGGCTGGCGATGCCGCAGCAGCCCTTGAGACGTTGTCCCGCTTCGATCGCGCCGGCAAAAACATGAATCGCGTGCTGGTAGAACTCTTAGAACACTTCCGGAACTTGCTCGTATATATGGAGACAGACGGCCGCAAGGTTGAGGAACTGCTTCCGGCGCAGAGCGCCCCGTTGGCGGACCAGGCCGCCCTGACCGATGTCGAAAAAGTTATGCGCATCGTAGAGACGCTGATCGAGGCGGAGCAGAAAATGCGCTACGCTGCATCCCCGCGCCTTCTTTTCGAGGCGGCGATTGTCCGCGCCTGTCATGCTTCGCGGGTGATATCTGTCGGTGAGCTCGTAAAGCGGCTTGAGGAACTGGCCGCGTCAGTGACCGGAGATGCCGCAACGGCAGGCGGCGGCATCGCTGCCGACCGGTCCGGTAGCCGTGCTCCAGCAACCCGAAGTGCAGCCGCAGCAAAAGGAAAAGACCAGCGGCACGGAAGTTACCGCCTGACGGAGAAGGTCAATCGAGAGGGTGCGGAGGCAAAGGTTAGGGAAAAGCCTCCTTCCGGCGATGAATGTGCGCTGCTAAGCGAGTACTGGTCGGATATCATCGAGCGCGTCGGCAGGTTTGCGCCACTGGCGCCGGGATATCTGCGCGACGCGAAGCCTGTCGCAGTCAAAGACGACAAGGTAGTCCTGGGATTCGACCGCGAATTTCCCAGCGAACCGGAACTGATCAACATTCCTCGAAACCGTAAAGCTATCACGCGTGTATTTTCGGAGTTTCTGGGCCGGGAGGTCGATATCGAACTAAGGATCCTGGATGCCCGTGACACGCTACCGGCGGATATCAAGACCGGGGATTCCGGTGTGGCCGCCGGCCGGGCGACGCCAAGTTCTCAAACCAGCGGGACCCCCACGACCGGTCGCCCCCCCCGCACGACCCATCCGCGTTCGGGTCGCAAAAAGGATTCCATGGCAACGCGGCAGAAGTGGATGCAGAACGGCACCGTGCAGAGAATTCTGGAGGCCTTCGGCGGGGACATTGTGGATATCCGCGTCTGAAGTATTGGTCCACCGGGGAGACGGTTCATGCGCAACGTTTTCGGTATTCTGGGGATCAGATCCGACTTGCAGCGGAGGCTGAAAGAGGCCGAAAAAGACTCCTCACACAGGGCACCGAGTACATCCCCGCTGACACGTGCGGGGTCACCGCAGACTGCAATGTTGATTGGAACAAGGCAGAGCGACTCCGGCCGGGTGAACGAGCAACCAAGCGCACAGGAAGCTCCGCCTGCGAAGCAGACCAATATGACGCAGCACGCCGCGCGTCGTAAGACGGCCGATCTGATGGGGCGCCTAAATGGCGCGGTGGTTTGATGTCCGGGGAGTCACCATATGACGGAGATTGAGCAACTGGCGGCGCTGATCCGCGTACTGTCTCGCTTACCTGCGCTCGGCCGACGTTCGGCGGAAAGGATCGCGCTGCGACTGGTCCGGGATCGGGACGGTTTACTGAAGGACTTGATCCAGGCTCTCGGTGCAGTGCGAGAGACGATACGCGAATGCTCACTCTGCGGTGGAATCACCACGCGTGACCGGAACCCCTGTCCGCTGTGTTCGGATCAGC
The DNA here is from genome assembly GCA_012961745.1 of Kiritimatiellia bacterium. Lineage (GTDB taxonomy): Bacteria > Verrucomicrobiota > Kiritimatiellia > B70-G9 > B70-G9 > B70-G9. Next base: position 8,333 of record DTYT01000179.1, read on the forward strand.
GGCGCGACGATTCACACCTATGCGTAGTCGAAAGTCCCTCGGACCAGATGATCATAGAGCGCTCGGGGGCGTACAGGGGACGATACTTCGTACTCCATGGAAAGTTGTCGCCGCGCGAGGGCCTTGGACCGGATAATCCGCGCATCCGCAGGCTGTTGGAGCGGGTGACCCAGCGCGGAGTTCAGGAAGTAATCCTCGCTTTGGGCATGGATGTGGAGAGCGAAGCCACCATGTCTTTTCTCGCGTCCGAACTCGAGAAGCGCGGCATCCGGGTTTCCCATCTGGCATACGGCATCCCGGCCGGAAGCGGGGTAGCATACGTTGATGATCTGACTCTGAAGAGGGCGATCGTATGGCGCCAGCCTGTGCGGCCGGAATGAGCGGTGGGTTACACCCTCGTGGCGCGGCGGTCAATTCTGCTCGCAGGATCGCATCACACTTTACGAAGTGTGGTCAATAACCGCCACCGTGTCTGGCTACAGGGTGATGGACGCCCACTTCACTAAAACCAGCGGAAGCGGTTGCTCAAACGTAGTGAGGCGGTATCGGCGGCCCGTTCGAATGACGTACCCACGCCTGATAAGTTTACGCAGGTGCCGCTCCAGTGCCGCACGGGATAGACTTAACGCCTGCTCCAAGTCGGACTTGGTGGCTGGCCCCCGCCGCAGGACTGCAACAATCTTCTCCCTCCGGAAGTGCGTGAAGGCCGTGACATGGTGAAAAACGTAGTCCACCGGATCTGCCTGTTCGGCAAACGTGTCTACCAGCGCCTCAACCAAGTCCTCTGCAAAGGGTACCAAGCGGTCCGCTGCCACGGAATACAGTGTATTTCGGCCAAGGCGGCGCGCCCTGAGCAGTCCCCGTGCGTTGAGGGCCCGCAGATACTGGCTCGTCTGTGAAAGCGGCAATCCCGTCCGGGCAGCCGAGTCGCTGACCGATTTTTCTCCGTCCACCAGTAGTATCTGGAAAAGACGCAACCTCCGCACGTTGGCCAATGCCCGGCACGTACGCCACAGGGAGGGTCCTCTTCCACTCGGACTTTGTTCCATACATCACAGTTTACGAAGTGTGACACGATAACTCAAGTAAAGCCCCAACGCCATCACCAACCCTATCAGACAAGCAAACCACCACCGCAATACGTCGCGCCGCCATCACCCATCATTCCAACCGCCGCCTGGCCAGGATGCACCATAGTGCCGACTGCAAAAGAGACACCGGCAACCCTCCCCCCGTCAACCGGCTCCTCCAAACGATGCCGGAGCGCAAGCGCGAA
>DTYT01000180.1 GCA_012961745.1 Kiritimatiellia bacterium
GAAAGCTCCTCGAGCCTTCGGCCTGCCAGGGGACTGCCGGGACGGACCCGAATACCCAGCACGATGAGCCGACCACCCAGCAGCTCGGCCACTTCCACCGTGCCCGGCAATCGCAGCACGTTCTGGATTTCCTTGGCGGTTACTTCAACGTCGCAGACCACCCGATCCACGCCCATTTCACGCAAGCCTTCACCCGGCCAGCCTCCCAGGTAATCCGTATTCCGGACCCGTGCGATCTTGTGCCTCACCCCTACAGCAGCGGCATAGGCACACGCCAAGATGTTCACCTCGTCGCTTCCCGTGACTGCCGCAACCAGATCGCTGCCGCGTATTCCGGCCTCGCTGAGCACGCCCGGACTGGCCCCCCATCCTTCGATCACCAGCACATCCAAGGATTCCCGGGCGCGCGCCGCTCCCTCGCGGCTGCTGTCAACAATAACCACCTCATGGTGTAGAGCTGACAGCCGGGCCGCGAGCTGCAATCCGGTGTTACCGGCTCCTATGATCAGCACCCGCATCTCTGGCGCACTGCCCGCAACCGACGTGCCTACGGGGCATGTTCATGCCGCCCCTCCCCCCGTCCCGCGGCCCCCACGGTGCGGCTGGAAACTACGCTGTTCCGCAGCAGGAACTCTTCAAAACTTTCCCACAACATCCGACCGCGCTCCCGCCGCAGGGCAGTGATGATCGGCTGCCGGTAGGAAGCAAAGAGCTGCGGGTCCGCCGCTTTCCGCGATTGAACATAGGCGATGATCAGCGTCCCGTCGGCGGGTACCGGGTCGGTCAGTTCTCCCTTCGAACGTACCAGAACCGCTCTCAGGATCAGATCCGAGTACACGCAATTGGTCACACCGGAAGCGGCCGTGACGTTGGTGGCGCTGTACCCCGGCACCCCCATCCGCCGTGCCGCGCGCACCAGACAATTGGTCGGATCCTTTTGCATCTCCTCTTCCGCCCGGGCCCGCAGATCCCGGGCGAAATCGAGCAGAAGGCGGCCGATCTCCTCACGTTCCGCCGCGCGGCGGACATGATCCTTCACTTCCTCGAAGGCAGGCACGCGCCGCTCCAACTTTTCTTCCAGCGCAATTACGTAAACCGCATCGGTTCCAATGACCGCATCACTGAAGTACTCGTCGGGTGCCTTTGTCAGGGAAAAGGCCGTACGGGTGAATTCTAGGCCTGCGCTCACTCCGTCGGGAACCTCGTCTCTCGCAAAGGGGGGCGGCTCGACGACCGGCAGCCCCCTCTCCGAGGCGGCCTCATCGAACCCCACCTGATTGCCTTCGCGGTCCGGGGCCAGCAGGACCACGAATGCGGTAGCCTCGTCCGCAGCGGCCTCCAGCGCCTTCTGACGCGAAACAGCCTGCTCGATCTGCTCCCGCACCTCTTCAAAAGCCCTCACCGGTTGGTTCGTGGATGCCGCGCCTTTCGTTTCGGCCCGGGCTTGTGCCGCGGCGACATTCGACTTATCCCGCCCGGAAGAGTTGGTCGCGCTGTTCCCGGTGCTTTCCGGCGCCGTGAATTCCTCTAGGTGTTGGTCGTAGTAGTCCCGCAACTCCTCTTCGGTCACCGAAACCTGCAACAGGTAATTGGATACCGGAAAGCAGACGTACTTCACCCGCACCTTCGGCGGTATCGCGAACATCTCCGGATCACGTTCGTAAAACACACGTACCTGCTCATCCGACAGCCTTACCTTGTCCCGGACCAGATCGTTGCTGAGTATCACGTAGTCCAAATCGAAGCTGTCGGTTAGCAGCCGGAAGGCCCGCTGCTGTTCGAACGGCGAAACCAGAGCCGCTTGGCTGACCTTCATCCTCAATTTCTGAAGTACGATCTGTTCGCGTACGTGTTCCTCGAAGCCTCTTTCCGACAGCCCGAAGGTCTCGGCCAGCATTCGGATGAATGCTTGGTAGTGGGCCGGACTGAACTTTCCCTCAACCTGAAAATGGCGGTCCCGGCGGATGGTGTTGATCACTTCCTGGTCGGTGGCGGTGAGACCCAGACTGCGCGCAGTGTACAATTCCACCAGCTGCTTCCAGGCTTCCCTGCGTAGCTCGCGGTCAAGCTCCGGATCTATTTCCGGACGGCGGTCCAACGTCATCACCAGCGAAAGGTAGGCCTTGAGGTAAGCCGCCCGGAATTCCTCGTGGCTCACCTGCCGCCCGCCGATGGTCCCCACCGACGCGCGTCTCCGCGCCTCGCGCGTAGCCCGCGGGGTTACCATTCCCCATATCACAAAAGGGAATACCACCACCAGGAATCCC
>DTYT01000181.1 GCA_012961745.1 Kiritimatiellia bacterium
AGCGCCAGGCCCAGCATGGTGCCGCCGGCGGTTACCAGGATGAGGATCTCGGCGCTGTTCATTGTTCGCCTCCACGGGAGTGGATGCGTGCGGAGGGGGATGCTGCGTGCCGGCTGGGCGCGGGTTTGAGTATCTTCTCAAGGCCGCGATCGACGCCGGTAAACCCGGTGAAGGCCATGGCGAGTATGCCCGCGACCACGAAAGCGATACCCGCGCCCTGCAGGGCGCGGGGCACGTCGGCCACATCGAGTTGCTCGCGGATCCCGGCCATGATCACGATGGCGATGGTGAATCCTATTCCCGCAAAGAATGCCAGGGTAAGGGCCTGGGGCAGACCCCAGACACGCGCCGGGTCCTCCACCCCGGAAACGTGTTTCATGATTTCCAGGCAGGCGAAAAGTATTGCGCAGTTGGTGGTGATCAGAGGCAGATAAACGCCGAAAGAGCGATGCAGGTTGGGGAAAAACCGTCGCACGTACATTTCGACGAACTGGACCGATGAGGCGATGACAAATATGTAAACAATATAGTTCAGGATGCTGAGATCCACCTCGCGGTGCAGAAGCCACGTGGTCAACGGGGCCCCTGGTCGCAGAACGAAATAGGTCAACGTCCAACTGAGGAAGGAGGCGACGCTGATCACGAAGGTTACGGCAAATCCCATGCCGGTGGCGGTATCCAGCCGGCGGGAGACGCCCATGAAGGGACACAGCCCCACGAAATAATGCAGTACGAAGTTGTTGATCAGTGCCGCACCGACGGCTATCAACAACAGTGTCACCAGCAAGTCCACGCCAGCACCTCCCCCGGCGTCATTCAGTATCCTTTTGTCTCACTTCGGATGGTCCCCAACCAGTTGGCGATACCCAGCAGGAGGCCCATGGTCAGAAAAGCCCCTGCGGGCAACACCATAATCACCCAATTATCCCAGCCCGCCGGCAGGATCCGTATTCCCCACCACGTACCGGAACCAAGGATTTCGCGGACGGTGGCAATGCTGGCGAGCGCCAAGGCGAATCCCAGCGACTGGCCCGATGCATCGGCAATTGCCACCGCGGGGGATTGACGGGATGCACACACTTCACAGCGGCAGATGATTATGCAATTGACGATGATCAGGGGGACATAGGGCCCCAGCTCTTTACTCATCGGGTACATGAAGGCCGCCAGAAAACGATCCGCGATGGTAACGAAAGTGGCGATGGTCAGCGTGAAAACCAGGATACGCAGATGCGGCTTGAGCAGGCCGCGGATAAGGCTGACCACCAAATTCGCTCCCAGCAGAACGAAGAGAACCGCACCGCTCATGGTCATCGCGGCCTTCATGTTGTTGGTAACCGCCAGGGTGGGACACAACCCCAGCAACTGCCGGTACACCGGGTTTTCCGGGATGATTCCCCGGAGGAATCGTTCCAGTGGTGTGGCGTCGTCGGTCATCGTTCCCAACCCTCCAAGGCGCGCCGGAAACCGGCTACCGCCTCATTCACGATCGAGACCACGCTTTCGGAGGATATGGTGGCTCCGGTTACGGCCTGAATCTCGTTTTCCCCTATGGCCGCCTGGGAAACATGCAGCGGGAGCGTTGCAGGTTTCCCCGTGAATTGCTTTCTCCACTGGGCGGCGATAATGTTGGCTCCCAGGCCGGGGGTTTCCTTCTGCTCCAGCACGTACAACCCGGTAATGTATTCCGCCTCTGAGTCCAGGTCGATGAGCAGCTCAATCCTGTCCGCGAAGCCCTGTCCCACCGCCGGAAGAACCCATCCCACCTGGCGTCCGGCAGAGTCGAACGCCCGGTAAACGTACACTTTCCCAACAAACTCCTTTTGGCCCCTGACCGCCCCCGGCACCAGATGCGGTATCTGGCCAATGGTTTCGCGGCGTTTGTTCTCCTCAATCCGGGTCTTCCACGCCAGATCAACGGCGGCGAGTGCCAGCGCGAACCCCGTGGCCAGCAACAGCACCAGCCAGGCTTCGGATATGTACCTCAGCTTCACGGCTTCCTTTTCCCTGGCGACCCGCCCAATGGCAGGGGAACCGTAAGACGGTCGACAAGAGGAGCCGCGGAATTCATCAGCAGGACGGAGAACATCACGCCCTCGGGATAGCCGCTGAGATACCTGATCAACATCACCAGCGTGCCTATCCCGATTCCGAATGTCCACCGGCCCTTCCGTGTGACCGGACTGGTGACCGGATCAGTGGCGATGAAGAAGGCCCCGAGCAGCAGTGCTCCGGCACTCAGATGGTGCAGGGGAGTCCAGTGCGGCGTGGGATGTATCAGGTATGCCGCGCTGCTGATGATCGTCACCGCAAGGAGTACGCCGGCGGGGATCCGCCAGGATGCCGTACCGCGGGCGCACAGGTAGAACCCGCCCACCAGGCAAGCCAGAGCGCTGGTCTCACCAAGGGAACCATTGGTATCCCCCATCAACAGGTGCATCAGACTGGTGCCCTGTCCCATCTGCTTGAGAGCGGTCAGTGGCGTAGCCGAGGTCAGGATATCAACCCCGGTACTCTGGCTGACGTATCCACTGGCCCCCATGGCGGCCGGGAATGCGATCATCACGAAGGCCCTTCCCACCATCGCGGGATTGAAGATGTTTTGGCCCAATCCACCGAATACCACCTTGCCGAGGAATATTCCCGCGGCCGCCCCGATCAGGTTGACGTACCAAGGAGCGGTTCCGGGTAGGGAGAGCGCAAAGATCAACCCGGTCACGACCGCCGAGCCGTCCTGGATGGTGGGGGGTCTGCGCAGGAGACGCATGGACAGGGCCTCGACCGACACGCAGGTGATCACTGCCAGCAGTAAATGATAGATGGCAAACCATCTGAAGATGTAAAAGGAAACCACGATCACGGGCAGAAGAGCGATGATGACATCCGCCATCATTCTCCGCGTGGACAGGTCGCGGGATACCATATGCGGCGACGGCCCCACCGACAGTGTCGGCGCCTGTGCGAGCGGGGTATTTTCCTTGCCGGGGGCGTTGTTCATGGTCGCTCTGCGGCAGTCCGGCGTATTTCCGCAAGGCGGGCCTTGGCCACCTTGATCAGTTGTACCAGCGGGATCCGGGCCGGACAGACATAGGCGCAGCAACCGCACTCGATACAGTCGGACGCGTGCAGTTTTTCCGCGCGGTCCCACAGTTCGTTCCGGGCCGCCAGCGCGATCTTCGTGGGAACCAGACCTGTCGGACACACATCCACACAGCGTGCGCATCGGATGCACTCGGTCTCAGCTTCCCGTTCCACATCTTCGCGGCGCAGGACAACCAAGCCGCTGGTTCCCTTGGTCAGCGGCGTGTCCAGGTCGGCCAGCGCGAACCCCATCATCGGTCCGCCCGCCACAATCCGCGCGGCGTCAGGCTTGATTCCCCCGCAGAAATCGAGCAGGTCACGACAGGCCGCACCGATGGGAGCCAACAGGTTGCCGGGCTGGTGCACCGCGCCGGTTACCGTCACCACGCGGTGAGTCAGGGCGCCTCCGCGGAGGACCGCCCGCGCGATCGCCGCCGCGGTGCCTACGTTGATCACCACTACTCCCACATCCAGCGGTAAGCCGCCGGATGGAATGAGTCTTCCGGTCACGGCGGGCACCAGTTCCCGTTCTCCTCCCATGGGATACTTGGTCTTCACGGTCACGACGCGGATACCGGTTCCGGCGGCTTCCCGCTCCAAGGCCCGCACGGCGTCGAGCTTGTTGTCCTCCACCGCAACTGCGATTCCAGCCCCTCCACACGCCCGCGCGGCCAGCAGGGCACCGCAAAGCACCGCCCGCGCGGCCTCCAGCATCATCCGGTGATCCGCGGTGAGATACGGTTCACATTCGCACCCATTGACTATCAGCAGCTCGACCCCCTTTTCCCGCGCGGAGATCAGCTTGACATGGGTGGGAAATGTGGCTCCTCCCAATCCCACGATCCCGGCATCCTGTACGCGCGCGGCGATTTCGTCCGGATCAACATCCTTGATCCTCTCATAGTCCCAGTCACCGCCGAGGATCTCGTCCAACAGCGCTCGTCCCGACAGGTTGTCCCCGGAAGCGCTGACAGGCACCGCGACGGTGCGGATCCCGGTGGGCAGCGTGAGCGTCGTATGCCTTTCCACTGTGCCGCTCAGTGGGGAATGTACCGGCGCGGAGACGAAAGCCCGGCATTCGCCCAGTTTCTGGCCGAAGCTGACCAGTGTCTTGGGACCGGCGACCGGTTCGGGTGGTGCTCCAATGTGCTGCCGAAGTGGTACCACCACCCGCGGGGGGGTAGGCAGCACCCGAATCGGTGATCCCGAGCTCATACCCTTCCGCCCGGGCGGATGAACTCCCCCGGAAAAGCTCCCGGTTCGCGGAAAGCGCGGCGTCTTGAATGCCGATTTCACGGTGAGGATTGGTTGACCGTGCGGTTCAGCAGCCAGGCCACGGTGCAACCCAGGGCGAACCCGAGACTCCCGGCGGCCCACTGAACGGCGAGATCGCCCCTGACCAGTGCAGCGCCCGCAATCGCCGCGGACACCGGCAGCAGAAAGACCACGGCCGACCACGCCACCAGGCGCCCGCCTCCGAATGCATGCCGGGAATGGCGACGCCGCGTCGAGTTTGTCGCCGGGCAATCGTCACAAACTCCGCCACAGTTTTTCACTTGGCATCCGTGCTTGATAAACCGCCGAGACGGACCAGAATCGCCACTCTTTAGCAACGGAGCTGCGGATTGTAAAGCCTTTTGGCTTGATCACCAGCGGGCCCAGGGACCGCCGAGTCGAGCCGACCTTGAGGGCAGGGGTCGTCCACGCTGGCCGCGAAGCGGGCCTTGCGCAGTCAAAGACGCTTCGTGCGCGGCTTGACCAGGATCCCGTAGGAATTCGAATAGGCGCGTCCCGACCAGAAATTGGTAATCCGCGGGTTGAGATTCTCCTCCGCGTGCAGGACCGCGCGGAACTCGGTCACCCCCGGTCCGGGGAAGTAGTAGGTGGGAAGCGAGATCTCGGTCCTGAGCGCGTGGCCCGGCGGAAGAAGGAGTACCTCTTCCGGATCGAAAAAGCGGGCGCCCTGCGGTTGGTGCACTGTGCTGTCGCGTTGACCATCGGGATAGATCCAGATCATTTCAATATCGGGATGCCGCGGCAATGCAACCGCATGGCCGTTGCGGTTGTAGATGACAATGTCGAACAGTACCGGCTCGCCGATCCGCACCGAGGCCGTCAAAGGCCTGATCTGCACCTCTATTCCCCCGGCGCCTTCCGGGGGGAGGTTGGGTCCGACGCGTGTCGGCCGGTATTGCTCGGGGATGCTGGCGCATGAACAGCACAACGCCAGCAGTCCGGCGGCGGTCCCCCGCTGCAATGCGCAACCCCTGATCCGGCTGGCTCGCAAATCTTCCTCCATCGGTCTACCTTCGTCCAGAATCCCTGAGCATATTTCGTTCCAGCTGGCCGAAACCCCTCGCCCAACCCCTGCGGCGGCAGGAATCCCGCGAAACTGCGTTCAGCGAGCTTCCCGCCACTGCTGCCAGAGCCGCTGGAAGCGCTTTACATAAATCATTTCGAAAAGCCGCATCTTATCCGGAAACAGCCTCTCCGCTTCCCAGCGGAGCCGCTCTATACGGATGGCGATGTCCACCCACGGCAGATCGCTGCTGAGAATTAGATCTGCGACTGCGTCGGCCTCGGCCTGAAATCTGCGCAGGACAGCGGTCTCGCGTTCCACTGCGGTTTCATGGTACCGCGAGCTCGGCGGGCCTTTCCCGGCAGTATCCATCACTTCATTATCCACGCTTTCCGCACGCCAAGCAAGTCCCGGATGACGCCCTCGGACCGCGGAGCTGGCGGTCTGCCGGCGGGTGGTGGGCAACGGAATTGCACGACCACCGCACCTGGCCGGCGTCTTCCGGAGCTTGTTGAGGGGAAGCAGACACCGTATACTCTCAATCCGGTTGCCAGGACTCCGGGCAAATGGGGAACCTGGATCACCGGTTGCTGAAAAAGGTGTAAGGTGTCCGATCTGGCGGTAAAGGCGTGGCGGATTGTTTCCTTATGGGTTGAGCAGACCCTCGGCGTGCCCCCGGCCGTACTGGCCAAGCTGCTGTGGAGCCTGGTGGCCGGAGTCGCCTTTTTGATACTGCGGTGGATCATCGGTAACGTGACCGAACGGCGTATTTCCGAGACCGCGCGGCGCTATATCGTGCTCAAGACGGTCAATTACCTCCTGGGGTTTCTCCTGCTCATCGTGATGGTGAGGATCTGGTTGGGGGGCGTGAGCGGGCTGGCGGCGTACTTCGGTATAGTGTCCGCAGGACTGGCGATCGCGCTGCAGGATCCCCTTACCAATATCGCCGGATGGATTTTCATTACCATGCGCAAACCGTTCGTTCTGGGAGACCGGGTGCAGATCGGGACGCATTCCGGGGATGTGGTGGACATCGGGCTGTTCCAGTTTTCCATAGTCGAGGTGGGGAACTGGGTCGGAGGGGAGCAGTCCACCGGAAGATTGATCCACCTGCCGAACGCATCCGTATTCCGTGAGGCGATCGCCAACTATACCCAGGGTTTCAATTTCATCTGGAACGAGGTCGCTGTAACGGTGACATTCGAGAGCAACTGGAGAAGGGCCAAGGAGTTGCTGACCGAAATAGGCCAGCGCTACACGGCGATCAAGAGCGAACACGCGGCCGAACAGGTGCGGCGGGCGACAAGTAAGTTTCTGATCTACTTTCAGCATCTCACCCCCATTGTGTGGACTTCGGTCATTGATTACGGGGTCCAGTTGACCATTCGTTATCTCTGCCATCCCCGACAAAGGAGGTCTTCGGAGAGCGCCATCTGGGAAGCCGTCCTGGAGGAGTTTTCCAAATGTCCGGATGTTGACTTTGCCTACCCGACACAGCGCTTCTTCGACAATGTCCGGGAAGGCAAACGCGGGCTGCGTCCCGACCGCAGTTGAGGCCTGCCGCAGCTGTGGCTTCGGAAATGAAAATACTCATCTGCATGGATTCATTCAAGGGGAACATGAGCGCCTCCCAGGCTTGTTCGCTAGTCGCTGACGGTCTGCGGCGTTCATTGCCCGGAGCGGAGCTGGTAATCGTCCCGGTGGGGGACGGCGGCGAAGGTACCGCCGACGCGATCGGAGGGGCCTTGGGCGGACAGTGGGTCGAGCGGAAGGTGACCGGGCCGCTGCCGGATCGGAGAGTCGCCTCACGGTGGATGCGTTTGAATCGTTCGGGACGGGTGGAGGCGGTGGTGGAAATGGCGCAGGCCAGCGGGATGGCACTGTTGCGCCGCGACGAGCTGAATCCCCTGCGGACCACCACCCGGGGAACGGGGGAACTCATGGATCACGCCCGCCGCTGCGGGGCCGGCCGGATATACCTGGGGGTCGGGGGGAGCGCCACGGTGGATTGCGGCACCGGTGCGGCCGCCGCCCTGGGATGGCGGTTCCGGGATGAAAGGGGGCAGGAGGTTCCCCCGTGCGGGGGAAACCTGCTTCGAATGAGGCGCATCGTTCCGCCGCCGGAGATGGATCTGCCTCCGGTGGTGGTGCTCTGTGACGTGGACAACCCCTTGTGCGGACCGCGGGGAGCCGCGCGCGTGTTCGCCCCCCAGAAGGGCGCCGATCCGGCGATGGTCGAGACGCTGGAAGACGGGCTGGAACACATGGCTGCCTTGATCCGGCGGGAGCTGGGGGTGGATGTGCGCGATATGCCGGGGGCCGGCGCCGCCGGCGGACTCGCTGCGGGGGCGGTGGCCTTCATGGGCGCGGAGTTGGCTTCGGGCATTGACACCGTGATCCGTATCACCCGTCTTGACGAGTATGCCCGGGAAGCGGACTGGATAGTAACCGGGGAGGGCAGCTTCGATGAGCAGTCCCTGATGGGAAAAGTTGTCAGTGGTATCGTGCGACTGGCACGACGTCACGGGGTTGCGGTGGCAGTGATCGCCGGTCGCGTCGGCATCACCCGGGGGAAATGTCCCCAGGATATCCGATACGTATTGGCCCTTTCGACGCCCGGGGAGGACCAGGCGGCCGCCATTTCGGAGTCCGCCGTGCGACTGGTCCGCGCCGCAGAGAAACTGGGCCGTACCATCCGGGGAGAATATCCTACCGGATAAGCCGGTCCGGGTGCGGTGATTCGGAGCCGGCGACGGGGGCCGCCGGACCCGCGGCTCCGGGCAGCGGCGGCCGGGTCCCGAGATAACGACGGCGGTACCACCAGAAGCCGAACAGGTCCAGCAGGGTGCGGGGCAGGCGGCGCAGATTGCTGTACTTGGAGCGTCCGTAACGGCGTGCGCGGTGACGCACCGGCACCTGCCTCATGCGGCGACCGTGAAGTGCAAACCATGCGGGCATGAAACGGTGGACTCCGTCAAGTGGGGGGAGGTCGCCGATCAGCTCCCGGCGGAAGATCTTCAGCGTGCAGCCGGTATCCCGGGCGCCGTCCCGTGTGATCGCATTGCGCACCCGGTTGGCCACTTGCGAGGCCAGCCGCCGCGACCACACATCCCGGCGCTGGGCACGGTACCCGAGCACGCAGTCCACGTCCGCGATTTCAGACACCAGGCGGGGCAGGTCGGCCGGGTCGTTCTGCAGGTCTCCGTCAAGCATGGCGATCAGGTCCCCGCGGGATGAACGCAAGCCCTCCAGCAGCGCGGCGCTCTGCCCCCGGTTGGGTTGATAGGAAACGGTGCGCACGAAGGGGAACCGGCTCGCGGCTTCCGCCATGCGCTGCGGGGTCCGGTCGGTGCTTCCATCGTCAACCAGAATCAGTTCCAGGGGGGGGAGCCTTGCGGCCACCGCGGCGATTTCCTCTACCAGCGGGAGGACGTTCTCCTCCTCGTTGTAGAGGGGCACGACGATAGAAAGCGACCCACCGGCCATGCTGCGCATGTTTGTTTGCTCTATCATGGGGCTCCTGCTTCACCAAGACGGACCCGCCCGATCGCCAAAGCGGCCTCGGGTGCGTCCTGGGTCGCGGTGGTATCGAACTGCAAGACGGATTCTCCCGGCGGAAGGATTATCTCCGGTAGTGCGACCGCGGTGGGGGAGGGCGGTATTTCGCGGTCCCTGACCAGCCATCGGTCGTCGTGGCGGACACTGAGGAGGCAGCCCCGGGGCACGCCCACTGCGAGCAGCGAGACACTACTACGGATATCCCCGGTGGAAACGTTGCCCAGTCGGAGTTTGGCGGATCCCCGGCTTATGATCCAGTGGTTGAACCCGCGGTCCCGGGCGTAACGCCACCCGCTGTCGAAGAGATGGTATATTCGCCGGCGGTTGTTGCGGGCCAACCTCGGAAGATCCTGCCGGAGATTATAGGAAATCAGGACCCTGTGGGCATTGGTGGCGTTGTACTGGGTGTCCCCCAATGGATTGGTCTTCCACCTTGTGAGTAGATCAAACCAGGGGTCGTGGAGCCATACGCTGCGGGTAAACAGTTGTTTTCGAGGGATGAAATCCTCCGCCACTTCGGGACACAGCAGATCGCGCGGTGCGATCTCGATGAAGTATATGGTTGGAAATTGCGAGAATAGACGCCGGGCGCGCTCCGCGGCCCGCACCTGCAGGTGTTCCTCCTTGGAGCTCCAGAAAGCCACCGCGGTTCCGGTCCGGCCGGGGGTGGGATAGGTCTGGGGCACGCCCCGCAAATCGTACAGATTGAGGAATGCGTATGTGCTCCCCTCCGGCGTGCGGGTGTTTATCCAGCGGGCGATCCCCTTGTAATTGGCGTAACCGCGGCATTCCAGCCGGCAGATGGCCCACAGGAAGGGTGCCGACCAGGCCAGCAGCGCGGCTACCATGACGGACCGGGTCATCAGCCGCGGCCGGCCTTCCTTCACCCTGTGTTCCAGGGCCGCCAGTCCCAGGGCGGCGGGAAGCAGCAGCCCGGGGAGCAAAGGACTGTAGTAGCGGATCTCGAATCGGCTTACCCTGAGCATCCAGCTCTGCAGCGCGAAGTAGGCCGACGTCTGCAGGAGGATCAGGAGGACCGGCCAGCGGTAGACCCGGTCACGGCGGGTCAGCCCGCAGACCAAGCCGCCTCCCCACGCCAGACCGAAAAGCAGCCGGGCCGGGAGTCCCTCGCCCCATCCCATTCTGCCCCACAGGGCGGGAATGACCGCCGGGGAGAACCGTCGGGCGATATCGCTTTCGGTGACGGTGAATCCGCCCCCCAGCAGCTTCAGCAGAAAGGGCAGAAAGAGGACGTAGGGGGCCCCCAGCGTTACCGCCCAGGCGGCCGCCAAGGAACGCCTGCGCAGGAACCGACCGCGGTCTATCCCCAGCAGCAGGATCCCCAGCAGTCCGGTGAGCGGCGCCAGGAAGAGGAGACCGGAGAGGTGTGCCTGCAGCAGAGCCGCGGAACTGGCTGCATAGGCAACCGCCGTCAC
>DTYT01000182.1 GCA_012961745.1 Kiritimatiellia bacterium
AGGTGATGTGGCGCGCGGCCGCCGGAAACCCTAGTCGCAACGGCCTGGCCATGGTAGCAGCACAGTCAGCCACATCAAAAGTAAAGACCTGACCCCCAAGGCAGTGAAGGGCCCCCGCCTTGTCCCCCCGTCCCCTTCCCCGGGATAATCGCGAGCGGAGGAAGCGCCACCGGGAGGAGATGCTCGAACATGACCGTGGATTTGCTTTTCAAAAAGGTGGATTACACCGTGGGGAAACTGCTGGAGGATATCGCCATCGGTGAGATCGGCCTTCCCGACATCCAACGCCCCTTCGTGTGGGACACCTCCCGGGTACGGGACCTGTTCGACTCGATGTACCGCGGTTACCCCATCGGTACCCTCCTTTTCTGGGAAAACGGCTATCCCGGCGAACACCGCGTCATCGGCGTGGACGGCAAGCAGAAGGTGCCCCGGTTGCTCATCGTGGACGGCCAGCAACGCCTGACCGCGCTCTACGCGGTGATGAAGGGCGTGCCCATTGTGGGCAAAGACTTCCGGTGCAGGCGCCTGCGCATCGCCTTCACCCCGATGGAAGAGCGCTTCGAGGTCACGAACGCCGCCATCGAACGCGATCCCTCTTGGATCCCCGATATCAGCGTCCTCTGGCGGCCGGAATTCGACCAGTACGAGTTCGTCTCGGAGTACCTGGGGCGCTTGGCGGAGCACCGCCCGCTCGCCTCGGAGGACCGCAAACGCATTCCCAAAGCGATCCACCGCCTGGTCAACCTCATCAGTTACCCCCTGAGCGCGCTGGAGATCTCGGTCAGCGCCACCGAGGAGCAGGTCGCCGAGATCTTCGTGCGCATCAACAGCCGCGGGCGTACCCTGAACCAGGCGGACTTCATCCTCACCCTCATGTCCGTATTCTGGGACGAGGGGCGCCGGGAGCTGGAGGAGTTCTGCCGTCGGGCTCAGAAGCCCCCGGCGGACAACCGCCCGTCCCCCTACAATCCCTATTTCCGGCCGGCGCCGGAGCAGCTGCTGCGGGTGAGTGTGGCCCTGGGTTTCCGCCGTGCTCGTCTGGAACACGTCTACTCCATCCTGCGTGGGAAGGACCTGCAGACGGGGGAGTTCTCGCCCGAACGTCGCGACGCCCAGTTCGCCCTGCTGCGCGAGGCCCAGGCCCAGGCGCTCGACCTGCAGCACTGGCACGACTTCTTCAAGGTGATCAAACGGGCCGGCTACGTTCACCCCTCGCTGATCTCATCCCAAATGGCCCTGGTCTACACCTACGCCCTCTGGCTCATCGGCCGGCGGGACTTCGGACTGGATCACCACACCCTACGCGACCTCATGGCCCGCTGGTTCTTCATGAGCTCCCTTACGGGACGTTACACCGGCGAGTCCGAGACCCGCATGGAGCGGGATCTGGCCATGTTGCGCGGCTGCCGCCGCGGCGAGGAGTTCATCCGGGCGCTGGAACAGGAGATGGCCGCCGTGCTGACGCCGGATTACTGGGGGGTGACGTTGCCCAACGACCTGGCCACGGCCTCCGCTCGCAATCCCGGCCAGCTGGCCTACTACGCCGCCCTCTGCATCCTGGACGCCTCGGTGCTTTTTTCCACCATGAGGGTGCGGGACCTGCTCGATCCTTCCTCCCGGGCCAAGAGGAAGGCGTTGGAACGGCATCACCTGTTCCCCCGCGGGTATCTGGAGCGGCGGGGCATCGCGGACCGGCGCGAGATCAATCAGGTGGCCAACTACGCTTTGGTCGAATGGCACGATAACATTGACATCCGTGACCTCCCGCCGGCCGAGTACGCCCCGAGATACGAGCGGAACCTCGATCCCGAGGCTTTGCGGGCGATGTACCACTACCATGCCCT
The DNA here is from genome assembly GCA_012961745.1 of Kiritimatiellia bacterium. GTDB lineage: Bacteria > Verrucomicrobiota > Kiritimatiellia > B70-G9 > B70-G9 > B70-G9. The sequence continues at coordinate 1,848 of DTYT01000182.1, forward strand.
TCCCGAACGGTGGTACGAGATGGAGTATCGGGCGTTCTTGGAAGAGCGCCGGAGGCTGATGGCCGCGGTGATCCGGGAGGGCTTCCAGCGGCTTTCCCGCCGATAGCGGGCCGTGATCCGTGATCCCGGGACGCTCACAGGAAGCCTCTCGGTTATCTCCGGCTTAAGGAATATCTGCCCATCGGGTTCCTCCACGTCGC
>DTYT01000183.1 GCA_012961745.1 Kiritimatiellia bacterium
CGCCGCCGGCATCATCGACCGCAGTACGGCATCCCGGCCACACACGTAGTACTCCGCAATCCAATCCGCCAGCTCCAGCATTCCGCTGTACAGCATGGGATGCTCGCCGACCACTGAGTGAATCTCTTTCAGGCGCTCTCCGTAGGCCGACTCGTGCAGTAGGGCGGTGACGTACCCGGTGGTCTCGGTACGGTTGAACGGAACCACCACACGGCAGCCCCGCCGAACCTTTCCCCCCAGCTGTTCCGGAATCCGATAGTCGAACTCCCTCCCCCCCGCGATCTCCACGACCACGCGGGCGATCCGCGCCGGTCTCTCGTCCTGTCCGGTGTGAACCCGGGTCATTCGCCGATGATCTTCACCAACACGCGTTTCCGCCGCCTGCCGTCGAATTCCCCGTAGAAGATCTGCTCCCACGGGCCGAAGTCCAGCTTGCCGTCGGTCACCGCCACCACAACCTCCCGGCCCATGATGCTCCGCTTGAGGTGGGCGTCGGCATTGTCCTCGAAGGTGTTGTGCCGGTAGCGGGAGTAGGGCTTTTCCGGCGCGAGCTTCTCCAGCCACTCCTCGAAGTCGCCGTGCAGACCGGATTCGTCATCATTGATGAACACGCTCGCGGTTATATGCATCGCGTTCACCAGGACCAGACCCTCGCGGACGCCGCTCTCCCTCAGGCACTCTTCGACCCGCGGCGTAATATTCACGAACGCTCTTCGGCGCGGAATATTGAACCACAGTTCCTTCCGATAGCTCTTCATCGTTCCCGCCCCCAGCCCAAAACCGCCCGTACTACTCTACCTGATGCTACCCTGCCGGTCAGCCAAATCCAGTCCACTCGGCCGCCCCCGGCCGACAACCGCCCGCCCGGGAAGGGCATCCCTGCATTGCAAGCGTCCGTATCCCAGCTTAAGATGGAACCTCATGAAGTATATCCGCATCGCGCTGGCCCAGATCAACACCACCGTCGGAGCGCTGCGGCCCAACGCCCAGAAGATCTCCCGCCTGGCATCCGACGCCGCGGGACGCGGCGCGCGCCTCATACTGTTCCCGGAAATGGCCCTCACGGGGTACCCCCCCGGGGATCTGCTGCTGAAGAAACATTTCATGGAGGACTGCGAGGCGGAACTGGCGCGTCTCCATTCCAGCCTGCCCCGTGACGCCGCCTGCGTAGTGGGCTGCCCGCGGCAAATCAACCGCCGCCTCCACAATTGCGCGGTGGTCGTCGCGGGCGGCAGGATCTCCGGCATCCACCGGAAGTCCCGCCTCGGTTGCTACGGTCCCTACCATGAAGAGCGGCTGTTCAAGCCCGGGCGGAAGGCCCTCCTCCTGGACACCGGAGGCATCCGTATCGGCCTGGGCATATCCGACGACCTGCGGGAGCCCTCAAGCCCGGCGGTACGCTGGCTCGAAAAAATCGGTGTGGATCTGGTATTGAATCCCAGCGCCATTCCCTACTACCTCGGCAAACGGGCGGAAATCAACCACCGCCTCGCCAGGCTGGCACGGCAGTTGAATGCCTGCATCGCCTTCTGCAACTTGGTCGGCGGGCAGGATGAACTGGTATTCGACGGGGGCAGCTTGGTGATCGGCCCCGACGGGCGGCCCCTGGCATGCGCCCGCCGCTTTGCGCCGGACCTGCTGGTGGCGGACATTCCTTGCCCTCAAAGGCCCCCTGCGGAACCGCAGAAGTTGCCGGGTATACCAAGGATTGCGGATCTCACCGGTACCGCTACCGCCGTTCCGGCCGCACGCGTGGAGCCGGAAATGGGATCCGAACACGAGCTCTATTCCGCCCTCACCCTGGCGGTCCGGGACTACACCGACAAGAACGGATTCTGTGGTGTGCTGGTGGCGGTCAGCGGGGGGATAGATTCGGCTTTGGTGGCGACTCTGGCACGCGACGCACTCGGACCGGAGAGGGTCACCTGTATCTCGCTCCCTTCACGCTATTCCTCCCAGGAGTCGCAACGCGACGCGGGACAACTTGCCCAAAACCTCGGCGTCCGGCTGCAGCGCATACCGATCAATCCCATGTTCGACCGCTTCCGCGATAGCCTGGCACTCTGCAGCGCCGATGGCGGGCTCAGCGTGGCGGAAGAAAACCTCCAGGCCCGGGTCCGGAGCGTAATC
>DTYT01000184.1 GCA_012961745.1 Kiritimatiellia bacterium
ACGCGCCGGCACCACGAAGCTGATGCGACCGAATCCCTCGCCCTCCAGAGCCTCCCACCCCTGGAAACGGCGATTGAGATAGAGGCCCACCGCCTGCTTCATCCCTCGCTTGCGTACGGCCGCGAGGTCGCATACCACCAGCAGATCGGCCCGCCGCCCGGCCTCGAAGTACAGGTCGGCCTCGAGATGTTTCATCCAGCGGGCGGTTCGTCCGTGCACGTGCTCGCGGCGACTCCACCCATATCCGAGAAAGCGCCGGTCATCATCGCTTCCCACATCCAGCAGCAAGGGCCGCAGGTAACCGGGACACGGGCGGTGAACGGGGTGGCCCGGCCGTTCGGCATGCATCCGGGCCTCGGGCAGGTATAGTCCGGCGGTGGGATCGGTGGTCCTCAGCAGTGTAAAGCCGTCCCAGAAAAGTTCATCCGGCGAGGACTCCGGCGGCGGGTTGGAGATCAGAATCACCGAATAGGCGCCGAAGTCGCGCACCTCGGCTATCGAATCCCGACCCCAGTGCCGACGGATCAGGCGGAGGCATTCCTCCTTCAAGGGCCGCTGCGGCGCGACCACCAGGCCCGCGTACGGCGACAGCCGCCGGCTCAGGAGCGTAAAACCATGGCGCGGATCGAAACGCGGGTACACCGCGGGAAGTTCGCGGCCGCCGGGCAACAGATACCAGAGACGCGCGCTGAGCCAGCGGTCCGCCGCGACGAAGACCGCTTGGCGTCCGCGCGCCCAGGCGACGATCCGACGCACTTCGTCCTCCAGTGTCCCCGCGGGGATGTCGTCCGCCATCTGCCCCCCTTGTTCGAAGACGAAAATCTCGTTCCAACGCCAGCGACTTTTCCGGCTGTCGGCGCGGGTCACGGTGAGACGCAGGTAGCGTGCCTCAGCCGGGGGGAAGCGAATTTCACATGCGCCCAAGTATCCCTTGGCGTAGGCCCGCGGCCCGCTGCTGTAAGCCACGGCAAAACGGCGGACGCACTCCCGGACGATATCGTAGGTTTTGCCGTCGGAGGAGATCTCCAGTCGGTAGCCTTCGGGCAGACCCCTACGATAGACCCCCAGGCTCCCCAGCCGCAAGGCGCTGACAAGCCGCACACGGCCCACGTCCACGACGATGCCGCTGGTTCCGTCCACGGGACCCGACAGCACGGTCTCACGGCAGCGGTCGAGCAGGTTTGATCCCGCACCCCGCGTATTTCCGAAGGGCACGCAGTCCATTTCCTCCGGACTTATCGAGATCCCGGTCAGCGGTTGCACCCGGGAGTTGCATACCACTCCGAAGACAGCGGCCGGGCTTGCCTGTCCGTGGGCGCCCAGGTCACGGAGGGCTTCCTCGAGTTTCGGTATCCTGTGGCGCTGGCATACCAGCGCCGCACGGGTATCAGCGTCGGCTTGTTGTGCATGGGGAAAGTAGCGCTCCCCGAAGGCCGCCGCGAAACGTATTTGTTCGTCGGAAATGAAACTCAATCCGTTGCCCAGCAGGCCGAAGACATTTCCACCGACCAGGATTGCGTTGGTGGCGCCGCAGGATTGCAGCGCGGAGAGCAATTGCCTCCTCGCTTCGATCTTACGGGCCTTGGAGGGCGTCCGGGCGTGGATGATGCGGAGATCCTGGACCAGGAAATGGGCCGTCCACAAGGCGAGTATTGCGAACGCGGCGGACCTGGCGACCTTCGAGCGTGCCGTCAGGGGGAGGCCGACCGCCGCTCCGAAGAACAGCGACCAGGCACACACCAGGTATCGCGGAGCCACCACAGCCGCCAGGGAATGCGGAAGGTACATAAGCAGGTCCACTCCAATTGTCACTCCCAGGGCGCTTATGCCGATCATCATCCGTGGATCCTGGCGGCGCTGCCAAAACGTCGCGGCCGCCAGTATCCCCAGCACGGGGACAGTCGCGAGCAAAATGGAGAGGTACCAGGCGGGCAAATGAAAGCGCCAAAAAAGAAGACGCCGCAGTGTATGCATAACTGCGATACGAATGGTATGCCGCACGTAATCCGGCGCGAAGTTCCATTCGGCCAGCCTTCCCAGTCCGGAATGCATGGCCGCGCGTATGGCCGGGAATGCACAGACGGCAAAAAGCGCGGCGGCGATTCCGGCGGGCGCCAGGGCTCGCCTGAGGCCGACCCGCCCCGCCCACAGTACGCACAGAACGAAGGCCGCCGCCAGGAAGGGGACCACCTGGAAGTTGGTCCAGAACCCGACCCCCCCCAGCACACCCACCGCGGCAAGCTGCCCCCAGCCCCTCGCATCCCGGCCCCGATTGCAAAGACGCAATGCCGCCCAGAGGCACCAGGTGCCCGCGGCCCAGAATACGGGATATCCCCCGTAGGGGGCGACGGTGTACCACACGATCACCCAGCCGGGAAGGGCCACGGTCAAGGCGGCCGCCAGTCCGGCGCGGGGACCAGCGATCTCGCGGAAGAGAAGATACATGCCGATCAGCCACAGCAGGCCCATGGTGATCGGGGAAAGTGTCACCGCGAATTCACTGGGCGCCGCGATTCCTGCGAAGAGTGCCGCCAGATACGCCTCGGCCGCTCCCATGTACGCCTGCCCGTAAAAGAAGAGCGGCCGTTCCCCGCGCAAGATGTGCCGGGCCATAAGCTCTACGGTCCCGGTGTCGAAGGTGAAGCAGTAATTCCGAAGCGACACCGTAACCCGCAGAAGCAATGCGGCCAGCACTATGCCCGCCAGCCACCACCGGTATTTCCCTGCCCTGGCCATGATCCTCGCGTCTCTGCCGGAATGTCACCGCGGTCAGGAAAAAGGATGGAACCGGATAATCACCCGGCGGCTGCCGTTGGGCCGCACGCGGATCAGAGTGATACGCTGGTCCACGGGGAACGGCTCGGCCACCGCCGGGGGCTGCGCTTTGAGCCCATGCGCCCAGTTGTACTTGATGAC
>DTYT01000185.1 GCA_012961745.1 Kiritimatiellia bacterium
CCGGGACCACAGCGAGAACACGGCCGCGCTGGTCGAGGGAGGGGACGACCTGACGCGGCTGCCGGGCATCGGTGCCGACCTGGCCGGCAAGATCGCCGAAATAGTGAAGACCGGTCGTCTCGAGGCACTGGAAGAACTCCGCCGGGGGATTCCGGCGGGGCTGCTGCAAATGCTGAACCTTCCGGGGCTGGGGCCGAAGAAGGTGAAGGCGCTGCACGACCGGCTGGGCATATCCGGGCTGGACGAGCTGCACCAGGCGGCGGAAGCGGGCAAGATCCGCTCCCTACCGGGATTCGGGGCGAAGAGTGAACACAAGATCCTGGAAGCCATCCGGGCCCGTGCCGATACTTCCCGGCGTTTTCTCCGTTCCGTGGCGGTGTCGTATGCCGAAGCGCTGGCCGAATATCTGCGGGCCGTACCCGGCGTCCGCAGGGTGACCATTGCCGGCAGCTACCGCCGCGGGAGGGAGACCGTAGGAGATCTTGACCTACTGGCGATCGCCACGAAGAGCAGCCCGATCATGGACCGTTTCGTGGCCTACGACGAGGTGGTCGAGATTCTTTCCCACGGCACGACCCGTTCCAGCGTCGTATTGCGGTCGGGACTGCAGGTGGACGTGCGCGTCGTCCCGCAGCGCAGCTACGGCGCCGCCTTGCATTACTTCACTGGCAGCAAGGCACATAACATAGCGATACGCCGGCTGGGACAGAAGGTGGGCCTCAAGATCAACGAGTACGGCGTCTTTCGCGGCGGCCGGCATATCGGGGGACGCAACGAGGAGGACGTTTTTGGCGCGGTGGGCTTACCCTATATCGAACCCGAGTTGCGCGAAGAGCGGGGTGAGATCGAGGCCGCACGCGAAGGCAGGCTGCCGAAGCTGGTCGTCCTGGGAGACATACAGGGTGACTTGCACATGCATTCCACGGCCACCGACGGGCATCACTCCATCGAGGAAATGGCCTTGGCGGCCCGGCAACGCAGGTACCGCTACATCGCCATTACGGACCACTCCCGGCGGCTGACCGTGGCGCGGGGGCTGGATGCCCGGCGGCTGCGGAAGCAGATGGAGGAAATCGACCGGCTGAACCAGAAGTTGAGCGGCATAACCATACTCAAAGGCATCGAGGTGGACATCCTGGAGGACGGCTCCCTGGACCTTCCCGACGAAGTACTGGGGGATCTGGACGTGGTGATCGGCGCGGTGCACAGCCATTTCAACCTGCCGCGCGACAAGCAGACCGCGCGCATACTCAAGGCCATGGACCACCCCAGCTTCTGTATCCTGGCCCATCCGTCCGGCCGGCTGCTGCTTTCCCGGGCGAGTTACGAGGTGGACATGGAACGCCTCCTGGAGCACGCGGCGCAGCGCGGATGCTTCATGGAATTGAACGCGCACCCGGAGAGACTGGACCTTGACGATGTCCATTGCCAGACGGCGCGGGAACTGGGCGTGAGGATCGCGCTCGGCACCGACGCCCACGCGGTCGGCGACCTGGATTTCATGCGATACGGGATAAGTCAGGCGCGGAGGGGATGGCTGGAACCGGCGGACGTGATCAACACCCGTCCCCTGGGGGAACTGCGGAAGCTGCTCCGGAGCGTCAAGGGCGGGTAGGATGGCAGCCGGTATGGTTTTCGAGGACCGTAGTCAGGCGGCCGAACTGCTGGCCGAACGTCTCGCCGAATACCGTGGCCGCCGCCCGCTCGTCATGGGGATACCCCGCGGCGGCGTGGTCATGGCCCGGCTCATCGCGGACCGGCTGGAAGGAGATCTGGACGTGGTCCTGGTGCACAAGCTCGGAGCTCCGGGACAACCGGAAGTGGCGGTGGGTGCGGTGGACGAAGAGGGCAACGTGTTTATCTCAGAGTTCGCCCGCGGAGCCGTCAGCCCGGCCTATATCGAGGAGGAAAGACAACGGCAGCTGGCCGAATTGCAAAGGAGACGCGCACAGTACTCCCCGCGGGCAGGACGGGCGGACACGGCGGACCGGATCACCATCGTGGTGGACGACGGGCTGGCCACCGGTGCCACCATGAAGGCCGCGCTGCTTTCACTCCGCAAGGGGAATCCGGCGGAGCTGGTGGCGGCCGTTCCGGTCGCCTCGCCGGACGCCTTCACCGCCGTGGACCGGCTGGCAGACCGCGTCGTGTGCCTGTCGGTGCCGGAATTCTTCATGGCGGTGGGACAGTTCTACCGCGACTTTCGCCAGGTCGAGGACGAGGAGGTCGTCGAAGCGCTGAGAGGCAGGCAGTCCGGGCGGTAAGCGGCGGATTTTTCCCGGCGCGCCCGGCAGGAGCAAGCGGAATGCAACCCGTACTGGAGGCCGTGATTCTCGATTTCGACGGGGTGTTGTTCGATACCGAGAGGCTGCACTGGCAGGCGTTCGCCCGGGTGTTGAGTCCCCTGGGTATCGAGCTGGGTTGGAGGGAATACTGCGCCGGTTTGATCGGCCTGGATGATCGCGGCGTGTTTGCGCAGGTGCTGGGCAGGAAAGGCGCAGGGAGCCTCCGGCTGGAAGACCTGGTGGGCCGCAAGGAACGGGTCTTCGGCGAGCTGGCGGCGTCGGCCCCCTTGGGGCCGCTGCCGGGCGCCGACGAGCTGGTGGAAGAGTGTGCCGCCCGGGACATCCCTCTGGGCATCTGCAGCGGTGCGTCCCGGCAGGACATCATGCGGTTTCTTTCGCGGTGGGACAAGGCAGACCGTTTCCGGGTGGTGGTGTCCGCCGATGACGTCGCGAAGTCGAAGCCCCATCCGGAAAGTTATCTGACTGCACTGGAGATGCTCGCGCGGGACGCCGGCCGGTCCATCCGGCCGTATCGGGCGGTCGCGATCGAAGACACCGCCGCCGGGACCCGGGCCGCCCGCAGGGCCGGATTGCGGGTGATTCTGCTGCGCGGAGGATGCCGACCGGCGGAAGGGGATGAACCTGCCTGTGACCTCAGCGTAGCCAGCCTGAGGCAGGTGAACTGCACGATGCTGGGCCGGCTGATTTCGGCGGGCTGATTTTACCGCGGGCGAGCCAC
>DTYT01000186.1 GCA_012961745.1 Kiritimatiellia bacterium
CATATTTTTTGCTATGGAGATGGAGCGTCCGGGAAAAGGAGATCCGAAAGTGGCCTTCATCAACCTGGCAAAGAAGGAGATTTCCTTCAAAATTGTGTACTACGGGCCCGCCTTGGGGGGGAAGACCACCAACCTGGAACAGATCCACCGGGCGATAGAGGCTCAGGCCCGGGGAGAACTGACCATTATTTCCACTCATCAGGACCGGACACTCTTTTTTGATTTTCTTCCTCTGCATTCGGAGGTCATCCGGGGATTTATTTCGAAGTTCCAGCTATACACGGTTCCCGGACAGTCCATCTACAATGAGACCCGGAAACTGGTGTTGCGCCATGTAGACGGCATCGTATTCGTGGCCGACTCGCAATGGGAAAAGATGGCCGAGAATGCCGAGAGTTTCCGCAACATGCAGGAGAATTTGGTGGAGTACGGCCTGACCCTGGAACGGATTCCCTATGTGTTGGAGTTCAACAAGCGCGATCTTCCGAACGTGGCGCCGGTACACTACATGGATTTTCTGCTGAACCGCGGCCCCCGTCGGGTCCCGACCTTCGAGTCCATCGCCATTGAGTGCCGCGGCGTATTTGAAGCCTTGAACATGGCCGCGCGCATGGTGCTGGCGGCGTTCATGCGCGAGGAAAGGCTGCCCAGCGGGGCCATACCGGAAAATCTGTGTGTAGAAGATGGCAAGAGGAACTGAGCCATGCTTCAGGCGCTGACACCGGAGATTAGTGGTGTCATCGACGAAATCCTGCAGGATCTGCTGGTTCGCGCGGAGGCCGACGCGGTCTATCTGTGTGATCATGCCGGCAACATCGTTGCTCGTCAGACCTGCAGCGGCTACCGTAACGAGGATAATATCGCGGCTTTGGCGGCAGGAGCTTTTTCAGCAACACACGAGTTGGCCCGACTGATCGGGCAACCGCAGTTCGACTACGTATTCCATCGCGGTGGAAATCTCAGTGTTTACATGCAGCGGGGTCCATTGGGCGTGATTCTCATGGTAGTTTTTGGGACCGTTTCCAACCCGGGGCTGGTGCGTGTATACGCGGAGGAAGCCGTCCGCGAGTTGAAACCCCTGCTGGCCAGGATGGACGACCAAGCCGGCACACGGGGTTCACTGGCAGGAGTGGAAATGGAGTTGGATGAGCATGCGGAGATCTTCAGACGCAGGGGAGGGGACGGGTAGCGGGTCGCCGGAGGCAGCGGTTTTTCCGGACACTTTGTGGGGAACCGACTATTACCTGATCGCCTCGGGGGTGGTAATACCTTTACGGCCGGAAAAGACTGTGGTTCTTGGCAGGGATAATGAGAGCAGCGACGTGGTGTTGGCGGATGCCCGGGTGAGCAAGCGCCACGCCGCGGTGATACCGGCGACCGGAAGATATTTCCTGGAGGATCTGGGAAGTCTCAATGGAACTTTCCTGAACGGGCACCGGATAAAGCAGCGGGTGCCTCTGGTAGCGTGCGATGAGATCCTGATCCGGCCCTATAAGTTCCTGTTTGTCGGGGCCGACCATCCGGAGGTGGTTCGATCGTCGCAGAAGATATTTCTCAATCACCGGCCCGATTTGAGTGGTCATCTCTCGGGGAGACTGGAATCGTTTTCCATACTGGATTTGGTCCAGCTTCTCAATGCGACCGGGCAGGACGGGGTGCTGCGGATCAGAGACCACCCCCGGACGGGCGAACTGGTATTCCGCGGGGGTGAGATTGTCGCCGCGACGCGGGGAGCAGCGGTGGCGGAGGATGCGGTCCGCCAGATTCTGTCGTTGGAGAAGGGCGGTTTCGACTTTTTACGGTTCTCGACTCCCGAGCCGATTGCAGCTCTGCGTACGCGTACACTGGGCCTGGTGCTCGAAGCGGCCCGGCGCCGCGACGAAATGGCGGCTGCAGAGGAACCCCCGCCGCCATCACCACGTACCCGCCGTATCGCTCAGCGGGACGACTCGAGCAGGCGATAGGCCTGTCGCACCTTGTACTTGAAACTCGCCAGGCTGTAGCGGGCGGCGACCCGGGCGGTTGCCTCCCGGGCCAGGGTGCGGGCGTGGAGAGGGTCCCGCAGTACCTGCAGTATCCCCTCGGCCAGCATACTGGGATCAGGCGCCACCAGAACCGCGCAGGTGTCGTCGAGGACTTGTGTATGGGTCGGCAGGCGGGTCGCCACGATCGGTCGGCCGCTTTGCATGTAGGTATAGAGCTTGAGGGCCGTATTCTCGCCGGAGACTCGCGGGGAAACTAGAAGGGTGGCCAAGGTCATGAATGCCGGCATTTCCTCCAGAGGCCTCTTGCCGGTGAAGATCACGTTGTCCTCCAGCTGCAACTGCTTGGTAAGTTGCACCAGGGAGGATACCTGATAGGGCTCGCCGCCCACGATGACGAAACAAACCTCCGGGATCTTTTCCACCACCTGGCGGGCGGCCCGCACCAGCAGGGCCACCCCCTGGTAGGATTCCAGGTTCCCGGTGTACACCACCGCGGGACGGTTTCCGATCCCTAGCTGGGAACGGAGGCGCTTGGCTCCCTCGCCATCTTCGTGGAAGGAAGCCTGCAGCGGCGCGTCCTCTATCTGGACCACGCGGGCCTCCGGGGCTATGCGGGTGACCGTTTCGGTGAGGCTGGGGCACACGGTGATCACCAGGTCCGCCCCGCGGCAAGCGGACTTCTCCATGCGGCGGACCAAGGCCAGCACCGGGCCGGAAGACAGGAAGCCGGTATAGCGGAGTTGGTTGGATATGTGGGAATCCATGTCGTAGATGAAGTGGCAACGGAATCTTCTTTTGAGCCACAAGGCCATGAACGCCGACTCTTCCACTGCGTGGATAACGTCATAGCGGTTGCGGCTCAGAAGGTTCCAGGCCTTGAAGAAGATCAGCAGGTCCAGCGGTATCTTTGCCAGGGATGGGCCTACTTTCACGTCCTTGACCCAGGGCAGGCGCCGCACGCGGTGAATGCGGACTCCGGGGATGTGGACATCCTCCCCGTATGGATAGCAAACCAGATCAACTTCGTGCCCCGCCTCGCCGAGGGCCGTCACCAGGCTGCGGATATTGATGGGTGTCCCGCGTACGCGGAAAAAAGGCTGCGGCGCCAGGAACAGTATCTTCATCTTTTTGTGCCACCCTGCGCCCGGCTGCCTTCTCCCGGCTGCCGCAAGACAGAAGCCCATGCCGGGTCACCCCGCCGGGGGCTTAATCAATTACTCACTTACCGCCGCCGCGATCTGCTGCGGGAGGGCCTCCTTGTTCCGCTACGCCTATCCGCCCGCGGTGCCGAATCCCGGACCGCCTCACGCTTTTTGTCGTCCGATTCTCCGCGGTCGGCAAGCGCGGCCCGGCGACTCAACCGAATCTTTCCGTCGGGATCGATGCTGATGCACTTGACCCACATCTGATCGCCGACCCGGCAGATATCCTCCACCCGCGGCACCCGGAAGTCGGCCAGCTCGCTGATATGGACCAGCCCTTCCTTGCCCGGCAGGAACTCCACGAAAGCGCCGAAGTCCTTGATCGCGGTGACTTTGCCACGGTAGACTTTTCCCGGTTCCGCTTCGGCGGTGATTTTCTTTATCTCTTCGACCGCGGCGTCCATGGCCGCTTTGTCGCTGCTGTAAATGTTCACCGTTCCGTCGTCCTCGATGTCGATCTGCACGCCGGTAGTCTCGGTAATGCGGCGAATAGTCTTGCCTCCGGGGCCGATCAGCTCCCCGATTTTTTCCGGCTTGATCTTTATTTGGACTATTCGGGGAGCGTAGGGCGATATATCCGGGCGGGGCCGGTCAATGACGCCGTCCATGATGTCCAGGATGTGGAGACGGGCCTGCCGGGCTTTCTCCAGGGCCTCCCGCAGTATCTCGAGCGGGATTCCGCGGAGCTTCAGGTCCAACTGGTAGCCGGTGATCCCGTTACGGGTTCCCGCCACCTTGAAATCCATGTCCCCACAGTGGTCTTCGTCACCGAGTATGTCCACCAGCAGCTGGTAGCGATCCCCCGCGGTCACCAGGCCGATGGATATACCCGCAACATTTCTTGCCAGCGGCACAC
>DTYT01000187.1 GCA_012961745.1 Kiritimatiellia bacterium
CGCTGACGATGATGCGAAAGCTCTCCGGCACGCGCAGCCATATCTGCCCGGTCGCCATCACTGCCGCCGCCTCGGTGCGCCCGATGCCGGCCGAGAACGCCCCAAACGCGCCATACGTCGGCGTGTGCGAGTCCGAGCCGACGATGACCGCGCCGGGCCAGGCGTGCCCCTTCTCCGGCAAGACCTGGTGGCAGATGCCCTCGCCGATGTCGTAGAAAGCGGTGATCCCCTGCGCGGCGACGAACTCGCGGATGAGCTTGTGATTGGCAGCATAAGTCTCGTTGGCCGCCGGGGCGACGTGGTCCAGCACAATGACGTTGATGGAGGGGTCGGCCATCCGCTCGACGCCGATCTGGTGGAATTTTTTCGAGATGGCGGCGGTGTTATCGTGGGTCAGCAGTTTATCGGGCCGGACGGTGACGATCTGCCCCGGCACGACGCTTTCCAGCCCGGCCTTGCGGGCCAGGATTTTTTCCACAAAGGTGTGTCCCATAGATTTGTGCTCCTCGGGCGGGTGCAAGACCTGCCCCTACTCCAACGATTTACCGTAAGCAAACAGATCCCCCGCCTGGTAAATATCCATCTGCACCTGCGAGAACGGCTCGGCCCGGAAGGTCTTGCCGTCGAGCGTGAGTTGGCCGGTCTCGAAATGCACCTCCACCGTGTCGCCGGTCTTGAACTCGCCCGCCATTTCGGTAAGACCGGGCAGAGTGACGATGGGCAATCCGCTGTTGATCGCGTTCCGCTTGTAAATCGCGCCAAAGCTCTCGGCGACGATGGCACTGACCCCCAATGCCCGGAAGCAATCCACCGCCTGCTGGCGCGATGACCCCGCGCCAAAGTTCTTACCCGCCATCACAATGTCGCCCGGCCGGGCCTTGTGGGCAAAATCCTCCCAGCCCTCCAGATTACCCAGCGCGTACTGCCCCATCTGTTCGATTTCGGTGATATGCAAATAGCGGTTGTGGAAAATCATATCGGTGTCAATGTCGTCGTACAACTTGCCGTCCGGGCCGGTCAACACCCAGAGACGGCCTGTGATCGTGGTCGGTCTCATTTCTGCACCTCCGGTACCGCAATTTCGCCCTTGAGCGCGCACCAGGCCGCCGTCACCGGACTCGCCAGATAAGTATCGCCCGCGCCCTGCTTGCCGGGATAGTTGCGGTTGCTGGTGCTGATGTTCACCTGTCCCTGGCCGGTCATGCCCAGGTGTCCCGAAGCGCATCCCCCGCAACCGGGGTTGCTGACGATAAAGCCGGCATCGAACAGCGTCGCCAGCACGCCGGAGCGGAGCATCTGCTCGTAAACCCCTCGCGTGGCCGGAACCACCGTCGCCATGACGCGCGGCGCGACCTGCTTCCCTGCAACGACCTCGGCGACGGCGGCAAAGTCCTCGAACCGCCCGTTGGTGCAGGAACCGAGAAAGACAGAATCTATGCTCCGCCCGGCCACTTCCCGCACCGGCACCACGTTGGCCGGGCTGGGCGGGCAGGCGATGAGCGGTTCAAGGTCGGTGATGTCTACCTCGACTGTCTCCACGTACTCGGCGTCGGGGTCGGCGCTGATTTCAGAAACCTGGTTCTTTCCGCCCGGCGGGATAAAACCGATGA
>DTYT01000188.1 GCA_012961745.1 Kiritimatiellia bacterium
CTGCGCGGGCAGGCTGTCCAGCTGGTGTATGCCCTCCGGCTGCTGGTGGCCCTGGTTTTTCTTTTCGTGGCCTACAGCAATCTGAAGGCCGCTATTCCGCTGCTGCGGCCGGGCCTGTATGACGGGTGGTTCTACCGGCTCGACCGGGTGCTTATGCTGGGTCACGATCCTCTGGAACTTGTATCGCGCATCCGATGGGAATGGTTCGCCACCCTTATGAAGCGCAGCTACTTTTTCCTTTTCTTTTTCGTTTTGTTCGGCTTGAGCGGGGCGTTCGTGTTTCGTTCGGCGCTGTACATGGAGAGGACCATGCTCGCTCTCCTGCTGGTATACGTGGTGGGCACGATGGGTTACTACTTGGCGCCCAGCGTCGGTCCCGCTTTCTTCAACGAGACCAGCCGCCTGTTTCGCCATACCGCAGATTCGCCGCTCAAGCTGTCACTGTATAACGCCTACGTGCAGTTTTGCCGACATCCGTACACGGCAGCGGTCTTTCCTTTCAACGGGTTGGCCGCATTTCCCAGTCTGCACGTGGCGCAGATGGCGGTATTGCTTTACAGCCTGAGCCGCATCGAAAAGGCGCTGGTGTGGATGCTGGTTCTCCCCTGTATCCTCCTTACAGTGGCTACGGTGTATCTAGGCTGGCACTACGTGGTGGATATTCCCGGGGGATTGCTGGTGGCCTGGATCGCCGGGTTGCTTTCGCGGCAGATTTACAAACGCTGGCCGCTCGCAGCTCGAAGTCCGGCAACCGTCGTTGACAGTCTGCAGCACGTTGGATAGAGCCGCCCCGCCATATCGTGAGCTCACCCAGCAAATTGGCAGTCTGACCGGACCCGACTGTGCGGTTCTAGCCGCGGCCCATCCGGCGATCTGCCCGTATTGCGAGCGGCCGGAGGTGATTCCTTCCACGCTCGAGAATGCGACTGTGCGGCGGAAGGGTCGTGGGTTGTGCGACGCGTTATTCCTGCTGGAAGAGAAGCTGTACCGGTTCCGCCGCCGGTGCAATGTCGGCCGGGCACATTGCTGACGCGCGGGCCTGGTTCGGTACGCGGTGTGGCCGCCCCAGGCGAAATGACGGTCGATCCGGGAGCCGGCTTCCGGCACCATGTTCCGGAACCGCCGCGGGCGCTGTAACCAGGACCCGGCCACCGCCGCCCGTCGTGGTCATGCGCTCGGCAAGGCCCGACCCCGCCGGATGGAGATCTCTTGGACGAAAGCGCACGTCCGACGGTCCACTAGGACGGAACGCGGATCCCGCGGGCTCATCGCCGCCCGCCGGAGATAGAAGAGATATTCGGCGAGTACCCGGTCGAAGACTTTTCCCCGGAACGCGGCTTTCACGCCAGGAGCGTTTCCACAGATTTCACTGGAGGCGAACCTTGCACCGTGACGCATGCCCTGTGCGTGATGATCGAAAAGGGCGGCAGCTTCGCCTGGTGAAGGCACGCGCCCGGCTCTTCACCTGACACTGAGCCCGTACCGCTGAAATTCCTCCAGGGCATAGCGGTCGGTCATACCGGAAATGTAGTCGCAGACCGTCCGCCAGAGCCCGAAACGCGGGATGCGCGCGCGGGCCTTGCGTCCCAGGTGCTCCGGATGCCGGACGTAATACAGGAACAGCCTGCGCATCATTTCCACCGCTTCGTCGTTGGCGGCGGCGACGTCCGGATGCCAGTAGACTCGTTGGAAGAGAAAGGCACGGTAGGGTTCCAGCATTTCCCGCAAGCCTTCACTGAAGTCCACGATGCGCATCGGACAGTTCATTACTTCCTCGATGCTTGCCGGATGGAATTCTTCCACCCGTTCGTGGGCCGTGTGGATGACGTCTTCGACCTGGATATCCAGAAGCGCACGCACGCTCGCGAAGCGCAGCTGCTCCCGGTCCAGCCGGCCGTGGCGCTGCAACGCCCTTTCACGCGCGATCTGCCAGAGCTCCAACCCTTCCAGATCCTCAATGCTGATCAGCCCGGCATCCAGGCCGTCGTCCAAGTCATGGGCGTGATAGGTGATATCGTCGGCCAGATCGGCCACCTGGGCTTCCAGCATTTGATGCGGGCCGATGGGATGTCCGTCCAGGCAGGCACCGGGTAGATGAGCTTCGTGTTTCCGCAGCCCGCCACGGACTTCCCAGGTGAGATTCAGCCCTTCGAATCCCGCGTAGCAGGTCTCCAGTATTTCCACCCATCGCAGGCTCTGTTGGTTATGATCAAAGCCGCCTTCATTCTTCATCAACTGGTTCAGTTCGCGTTCGCCACAGTGTCCGAACGGACTGTGCCCGATGTCGTGTGCCAGGGCGATGGCCTCGGTAAGATCTTCGTTGATACCCAGCGCGCGGGCGATGGTTCGCCCCACCGCAGCCATTTCGATGGTATGCGTCATGCGGGTGCGGTAGTGGTCGGCGGTGCCGTTGATGAAGACCTGCGTCTTGTATTCCAGCCGCCGGAAGGCGCGGCTGTGGACCACCCGGTCACGATCCCGCTGGAACTCCGTCCGCAGGGGATGGGGCCGCTCCGGATGCTGGCGGCCGCGCGAACGGGCGCTCAAGGCGGCGTACGGGGCCAGGCGTTCTTCCTCCCACTTTTCTCTGGCTTCCCTTGTGCGGATCATCTGTGATAAGTTTCGGCGGTCGGAGTCAATCTAGCACACCACGGGGCAGGATGGAAAAGGTACTCGCCAGGCGCAAGATTTTCAGCGGCCGCGTTCTGGAGCTCGAGGTACTGGAGGTAGAGACGGCGGCCGGGGTGCGGACAACCCGCGAAGTAGTGCGGCACGGCGGGGCGGTGGCGGTGCTGGCGATCACTGCCGGCGGCAATATCATGCTTGTCCGCCAGTACCGGGTGGCGGTGGGCCGGAGCATGATGGAAATCGTCGCGGGGATTCTTGATCGGGAGGAAGAAGACCCCGCAGACTGTGCTCGCCGCGAGCTCCGGGAGGAGACCGGTTTTCAAGCCGCGGAGCTTGTTCGGCTGGGAGAAATTCATCCCTCGCCGGGATACATCACCGAGCGGATTCACCTTTTTGCAGCCCGGCTGGAAGGACGACCAGGCCCCGCCCATCTGGATCACGACGAGGATTTGCAGACGGTCGAGCTTTCCCCCGCACGCTTCCGCCGGATGGTGGCTGCTGGCGAGGTGCAGGATGGCAAGACGCTGGCGGCATGGGCGCTCTTTCTCGAACGGGGACTCGACCGCACCATGTTGTCCCGGACACCAGCTGGAAAGGGATGAGGAAGAAATTGCGGGCAATGATGGAGGTGGTCCGCCGGGCCGCGGGCCAGCCAACGCTGGACTCGCCTTCCGCGGTGAAGCGGGGGTTGATCCGTATTTTCCAGGTGCTGGCACTGGTCTGGAAAGGCTTCAAGGAGGACGACCTGCTGATCCATGCCTCGGCATTGACCTACGCCACGCTGATGTCGCTGGTCCCGCTGCTGGCCATAGTTTTTTCCGTGCTGCGTGGCCTGGGGGCGGGACAGGAACAGATCGACAAGCTGCTGGAGTGGAAAAAGAACATGCCCCAAGAGTTCCAGAGCTTCATTGATCAGGTGGTGGAAGTGGTGGGCAGCACGAATTTCGCCACCCTGGGCTGGCTGGGGCTCGCGGCACTGATTCTGATCGCCGTGATGGTGCTGGGGAGTATGGAAACATCTTTCAATCGCATCTGGGCGGTGAAGCGGTCGCGGAATATTCTCCGCAGAATCGCCAACTATATCAGTATTCTGGTGGTGGTTCCCATCCTGATGGGACTGGCCGGCACGGTTTCCGCCTTCCTGCGCAGTCCGGCGGTAATGGAACGCCTGGGAGCCGCGGCGGGACTCTACGGCGGCTTGTTGCGTCTTACTCCTCTGCTGGGCACCTGGATGGCGTTTATTTTCCTCTATGCTCTGATTCCGAACACGCGGGTTTCCCCCGCGGCTGCGCTGCTGAGCAGCCTGATTACCGCGTTACTCTGGCTCGGGTGGCAGAAGCTGTACGTGACCATGCAGGTGGGCGTGGCACGGTACAACGCGATCTACGGGACCTTCGCCTCCATACCGATATTCCTGGCGTGGCTTTACACCAGCTGGGTGATCGTCCTGCTGGGTGCGGAAATTTCCTTCGCCATCCAGAACCAGGCTACATTTCACCTGGAGAGCGCCGCCAGCCACGCCAGCACCTATACCTTCACCCTCCTGGCCGTCATGGTGGCCGCCCGGGCGGCTCGCGAGCTGCGGCAACGAGGTCGCTTCTCGCCCGCCGAGTTCGCGCATGCTCACCGGGTACCGGTGCGGCTGGTCAATGCGGTGATCTCTTTCTTGACGGCTCGGCGCTGGATCGCGGAGCTGGCGGAAAGGCCGGGCACCTATATCTTCAGCCGCGATCCGCGTACCTGTACCGCCGCCGATCTTGCCCGGGATGCCTTTCACCAGGGAGCCGACCTGGAAATACTGGGGATAAGAAAGCGGATTCCCGGTCCACTTGTGGAAATGATGCGCCGCATCGAAGCCTGCATGGAGGCGGCGGGAGGCGGCATCACCCTTGCGGATCTGGCGGATCTGTCGGGGGAGACGGATACCGCAGCCGAAGACCCGGATTCATCCCGAACGCCTTAGTCGCCGATGCAACCGCCACCCCCGTCCCCCAAAAGCCTCCTGGCCGAACTGAACCCCGAACAGCGGGCGGCGGTGACTGCCCCGGACGGCCCCATTCTGGTAATCGCCGCGGCCGGCACCGGCAAGACCCGAACCCTTACCCACCGGGTTGCCCATCTGGTGGCCCGCGGCGTGGACCCGGCCCGTATTTTGCTCCTGACTTTCACCAATCGCGCGGCACAGGAGATGCTGGAACGAGCCCGCGCACTGGTGGGAGAAGCGGTCGGCGGCATCTGGGGAGGGACGTTCCATCATCTGGCCAACCGCATTCTGCGGCGCTACGCCTCCCTGATAGGATACGGATACGACTACTCGATCCTCGACCGGGACGATGCA
>DTYT01000189.1 GCA_012961745.1 Kiritimatiellia bacterium
ACCACGTCCGAAAGGTGGTGAGCCAGCTGATACATTCTCGACCAGCCGGTCGCCGTCGCTCCGACCACAAGCAAGCCCCCGAGCACAGGATGACATCTCACCACCGGCACAGCGGTGGCAAACGCCACCGCCGTATGCGCTGACGGGAAACTCTGAAATTCGGTTTGCAGAGAAAAGGGATGCCAACGTTGCGCGGAGACGAAGGGACGAGGCCGTCCCGCCAAGGCACGTACTGCATTGCCCGTCACACCAGCCATCACCATGCTCGCCAGCGTCGCCACCGCGAGCAGGCGCAACCGCCTCCGTGAAGCGACTTGCCCGATCAGCCAACATCCCGCGACCAGCAGGGCGGGGATTCTGTGGGGCTGGGCCTTCGAGCTTATCTCCCGTGCTAAGTGCCGGACCGCCTCCGGCCGGCCCCCTCTGCACATGCATCTCCCAGCGGATGAATCCAAGAAACCAGCCGCAACCCCCAGCACCATGCCACTGACCAGCAACCGAAGCACCATGCGGCGCGCCTCTACCCATCCGGCCCGCACGGTCCGGGCGGTAAGACGGACATCCTCAGCGATATCGGAAAACCCGACTCCTCCGTACCGCAAGCGCTTCATTGGTATCCGCATCCGGCCGCCTGCCGCGGCGCACAATAAGGTTGCCTCGTTCTCCCTCCTGTGCCAGTTATGAATGCTACGAAAACGTACCCGCAATACACGTCGGAATGAAATGCATAGTCACAGGCGCAGCCGGCTTTATCGGATCGCACCTCTGCGAGGCGCTGGTCTCCCAGGGGCATGAAGTGGTCGGGATAGACGCGTTCATCCCCTACTATCCACGCGCCGTCAAGGAGTCCAATCTGCAGGAGGTGCGCTGCCGTCCGCGGTTCGCGTTCGTTGAAGGCGATCTGCGGACCGTGGACCTGGATCCCTTGATGGACGGCGTGGAGGTGGTATTTCACCTGGCGGCCATGCCCGGATTGATGAGGAGCTGGAGCGATCTGGATCTCTACAGTTCCTGCAACATCCTGGCCACCCAGAGGCTCCTGGAGGCCGCCCGGTGTCATTCGGTCGCCCACTTCATTCACGCCTCGACTTCCAGTGTCTACGGTCGTAATGCGGACGGTGACGAGGCAAGTCCCCTGCGTCCGGTATCCCCCTACGGGGTCACCAAGCTGGCCGCCGAACATCTCTGTCTTGCCTACCGGGAGAACTTCGGCGTGCCGGTGACCATCCTCCGCTATTTCTCCGTGTACGGACCGCGCCAGCGCCCCGACATGGGTTATCACATCCTGATCCGAAGTATACTCGAAGGAAGACCTTTTCCGCTCTACGGGGACGGCGAGCAAACCCGCAGCAACACATTCATCCGTGATTGCATTGCGGCCACCTTGCTGGCCGCCCGGCGGCGCGATGTGGCCCTCGGCGAAACTTTCAATGTGGGCGGCGGCCAGGTTGTATCGCTCAATGAAGTCATCGCCCTGGTGGAAAAGCTGGCCGGCCGCAAGGCCCGTATCATGCGACGCCCCCCCCGGCCGGGCGATCAGCGGCACACCCGTGCCGACATCGGCAAGGCCCATAAGCTGCTGGGGTACGAACCGACCACCCCGGTAACCGAAGGACTGCGGGCCCAGTTCGAATGGCAAATGAGCATGCTGGGCCACGGGCCGTAGGTCCCCGAGCGCTACGACGATTCCCGCCCGCCCCTCCGGCGCCGGGTTGCCCGGCGGTCGTCGGACGGCTCCCGGCTACACGAAGGGACTGCGAGCCGGCCGTCAAAGAACTCGATCACGTGCCCGCGATCTACGAGCCAGCGCAGCGGACTGAGAATTTCCCGGGCTTGCGGGGAAGAGGGGTCCGCTTGGGGGCGCAACCCGTGGAGCAACTCGCCCCGGGTACACCCCGGATGATCCCGCAGAAACTGCAGAACCTCCCGGATCGACACCACCGCGTCCGAAGGATCCAGAGGCTCCGGCTTGATGGGGGTGACGAATGCCTCCCCGCGGCGAATGGAGAAAATATGCAGTCCCATATGCCGGAAGGCCGGCCTCAGAGCAAGCACCAAGGTAAACGGATGTCGGCTTTCCCGGCGCCACGACTCCCGGACCAGATCTTTCACCGGACCGTCTGCCATCTGGCGAATGATCCGGGGGCTGACGATCGCCTTGCGCACCTCCCGCACAAGGTGGGGCGCATATTCACGAAGGATCCGAGCCTCGGCTTCCCTCCGGCTGAGCAATTCGGCTTTTCCTCCGCCCTCTTTGGGGCGGTACTTGCGGACCCGCCGGCTTTCCCGTTTCCACTGCTCGACCAACTCCGGGTCCCGCACTACTTCGATCTGGCGCCGGTACTCCTCCAGCGGCATGTCCGGGAAGCGGCAGCGGTGTACCTCTCGCAGCCGGTCCTCAAAGCCATGGTAATTGGGAGGACCCAGGAGAACCCCGGACAGCCGGCACCGGCCGATGCACGCATAGGAACCTTCGGGACCGTCTCCTTCCTCTTCGATGATTTCAAACCGGTCTTCCATGTGTCGTGCGACCACGTGTGAATTGAACGCCGGATGATCCAGATAAACCGCCCCGCATCTCCGGCACTGAAGAAGCTTGCTCTCCGGATCGGTGCCCGGCTCGAACTCGATCTTGACCCGGTAATTCCCCGGATTGGACAGAAACAATTCCGCCAACTGCAGCAGTGGGTAAGCTTTCCGCGCCCCGTGGATTCTTTTCACCACCCTCCCCAGCCTTTCCTTCTCCGGAATGAAGGACACCTGAAGAGAAGGAGCCGCCTGCCGAGTTCCCGGAAGCCGTGCAGGCCGCGCCGGACGGCGGTCCCGGGATGCCTTTGCCGGGCGCCGCTCCGCATCCCCCCTTTCCTCGATGCTGACATATGGATTGACCACCGGAGGACGGCGCGCCCAGGTGGGTACAAAATTCAGCTCCAGCAGAACTTCCGGATCAGCGGCCCGATCAGGAGCCCTGGAATCTTCACCTTGCATCCCGGGAGTCTTGCTTATCGCAGGCCGCCCCGCATTTCCAGATATTTTGATCTTTCTCAATAACCGGAAGGGCTCTGTTCGCAGGCCGAAACGCCATCGCCCTCATCCAAGCGTCGAACCGTCTCCACCACGAGGCGACCGACTATTTCCAGGCTCCCGGCGCTGACGTGATCCAAGGAATCCTCCAGCGTATGCCAGTAGTCGTTCCGGCCCGGCGCACTGCCATAATGGAAATCGATTATATCAAGGGCCGGGATGCCCCTTTCCAGAAACGGTACATGGTCATCCAGGATCGGAGCCGGATAACCCGTGACCAGTCCATCGAAACCGAG
Organism: Kiritimatiellia bacterium; assembly: GCA_012961745.1. Taxonomy (GTDB): domain Bacteria; phylum Verrucomicrobiota; class Kiritimatiellia; order B70-G9; family B70-G9; genus B70-G9. The sequence continues at coordinate 3,321 of DTYT01000189.1, forward strand.
ATCGGCAGCGCACCGCCGCAGAAGCCGCACCAGGGAAGGGCTACAGTTGGGCGGGATCGTGAGCGTGAGATCTTTGTCGCCCACCATGTCGACAATGATCACGGCTCTTACGCGCTGCGCCCTTCCGGATCGGATCAGGCTTCGCGCCAAGCGGCGACTACCGTGTAACCCATCATGCGGGCCATATGAGCGCCGACACTCTTCCCCGTCGAAAAAGACCACCCATTTTTCGGTCCCGTGCCTGCTCCAATCGGCTAATGCGCGGGCGGTCTCCAGCAGCACCGCGACACTTGATCCGGAATCATTCGCCCCCTGGAAACCGGGACCTATCCCCGCCTTCGTGTCATAGTGTCCGCCGATGATCACCAGAGAATCAGTCTGCCCCGGTATAACCCCCACCACGTTGGCGAACCTGCCTTCGCCCCACGGGGCCGCTTCCTGGAAGCTGTCCACCCTGA
>DTYT01000190.1 GCA_012961745.1 Kiritimatiellia bacterium
GGGGGGGTGGGGGATAGGCGCGGGGAGCCAGCAAGGAACCCGGCCGCCGGCGGAGAAACGAGGCGGGCTCCCATCTTCCGGTGCAGGAAGGGGCGATAGGGATGAGAAGGCGGATGATAAGACAGGGTATATTTCACTTGCTGATCTGGATTGTATTCAGCGTTGCGGTTCGGGGAGGATCGCTGGATTGCATTGAGAACGCAGCCTACCACTATCTGAAGGCTGCCTCTCTGATGCCTTATCCCATGACGGCCGAACAGTTTGATATGCTCATGTTTGCTCGCACGGAAATGCGGGAGCTGCCGCCGCAGGGATTCAACGCGTGGCCGGAAGCGGCGCGCTGGCTCTTGAGGCAGGATGCGGCGTTGGAGGCTTTGGCCAGGGCAACCCGCTGCAGGAGGTGTAATTTTGATATCCACCGGAAGCCTTCGCCGATGCTCAAATTGGATCATCTGGGGGTGATGAGGCGACTGGTAAACTACGGAATGGCGGTAACCAAGGCTTATGAATATGCGCAGAACCCCCGCACTGCGGCGGAGATATACGCGTACCTGTTGCGGCTGATATTCGATCTGGATCAGGACCGGAATCTGAATTCGGCTCTGGTGGCGGTGGACGAACTGCAGTTGCTTATGGGCGAGCTGATTCCGTTCCTGGAGAGAACCGATGATGCCGAAGCAGCGCAGCGTCTGGTGCGGGTACTGCGCTCCGCGTCGCGACCGGTTTTTCATCTGGGGGAGTACCTGCGCGAAGAGAGCCGCCGTTTTTCGCTTTGGTTGCTCATGAATTGCGACGCAGCGGTCGAGAAACTCAACCGGCTCTATGGTCAACTGGAGCAGCGTCCGGCGGTAGATCGGCTCCTGGCGGTGGAGGGGGCCCAAAGGGAGGATCTCCTGCGACAATGGGTGATGGATTACGAGTCGCGCATGATCCGGCTGGCGGATGCGGTGGAGCGTCCATATTTGAAAGGCATTTCCATTGTGCGTCCGATGGATCGCCAGCGTGAGGCTCTGGTGCGCGCCAAGGGGGAGCTAGCCGCAGGAGCGAACCCTTTGGTTCCTCTGCTTCAGCCGCGCATGGAGCGCATATACCAGAGGATGCTTCTGGCCGAAGGACAGGTCGAGACACTAAGGCTGCTATGTGCGGCATCGATATACCGCAGCCGGAAGGGTAGGTGGCCGTTGAGCACCACCGAACTCTATCAGGGAAGAGAGCAGCGTATTCCCCGGGATCCATTTTCCGGTGAGAAGCTTTATTACCGCCTGGTCAGAGCCAGGCCGCGGATTGTGATCCGCGTTCCGCGGTGGATGTCACGGCGGAAGGGGTTCCGCTATGTCTTTGATCTGTCAGAGATGCGCGAACAGCAGCAGCATAACCTAGAGAGATTTCTTCGGAAGGTCCGGTTGACTGTGGCGGGACAAGCGATGCCCAACGTTCCGGTGCCGGCCGGTCGCTGAGTCAGGGTCTCGGGGGGTTATTGCCGGCAGGCTCCTCGACGAGCTTTCGAAAGAGGGGATGATCGCGCACCGCGGCGAACTCGCGGGAGTGGATCCAGCTGGCAACGAAGCTTCGGCCGAATCGTTCCGAAGCACGCGCGAGAACCTCGGCGGCCCGCTGCTCCTGGCCGGTGTGCAGCAGACACACCGCGAGGCGATAGTACAGGGAGGCGTCCCGACTGTTCTCCTGAAGGAGGTCTGAAAGTATCGCCACCGCCTCGTCATACTCTTCCAGCATCATATAGGCTTCAGCCAGCCGCCCGGACACGTCCGGATCATCGCGCAGTAACGTAACCAGCTTACGCAGGTGGGGAATCGCCCACCCCGGCTGTTTCATTCCGATATAGGCGCACGCGGCCAGATCGTGGGCCTCGCTGTTGTAAGGGTCCTTGGCCAGGATCCACTTGGTGACGGTGAGGGCCGGTTTCCAGTGGTGCGCCTCCAACAGCACCCTTGCGAGCAAGAGGCGAGCCGCGTCCGTGTCCGGTTGGGTTGCCAGCACGTCCATCAATAGTCGCGCAGACTCGTCGAACCGCTTCTGCAGCAGATAGATACGCGCAAGCTGGATCCGGATCGGGTTGAAGCGCATGCCGGACGCCAGCAAGGCTTCGAGTCGCGCCGCTGCGGAGCCCAGTTGATTGTCATTGATCAAGGCGGAGGCCATGTCCAGGGCCTTCTGGGCCTCGCCATGGCGTTCGACAAGCGATTGGATGTTGGTGACCAGCGCCTCGATCGCCCGGGCCTCGCCATGCCGGGAGCCGGCCGAGAGGCCGACATCGGCGGCGACGGGAGGTGTATCGCGCTTCGGGGTAGGATGGCGCCAGGCGGTCAGGCCCAGAAAGGTGATATAGCCAGCGGTCACCAGAGACAACGCACTCCACAGGAGGATTCCAGCTGTACGCCGGGAAGAGCGTGAACGGGATGCGCGGTGGCGGCGACTCCGACGGTGGGAAGCACTGCGGGAGCGGCGTCGCGAACCCGGTCTTCGCCCCCCGCCCGTGGAGCAGTGGCCGTGGTATATATCCATCTCGGCGTGCATACGGCGCGGTTACCATACCGTCAGCCGGTCTTCCACCTGGGCAACCCCCGGTGTCGAGAGGGCAATTCCCACTGCCCGCGCCCGGGTGATCTGGTCGGGTACCGCGCCCCGCAGCACGATCACCCCGTTTTCCACACTGACTCCCAGCAGCAGGGATCCGGTGATATCATCGGAGGCCAGTCGGGCCCGGACCTCGTCGGCAAGTGCAAGCATATTGCTCGGGCCACTGGGCACGTAAGGTGGTGGAAATCCAATCGGGGCGAGGCATCCGCATGCCGCACTGACAAGCAAGGCGGATACGACAACTCTGACCGGCATCAACGTGTTGGTCGTCATCCTGTTCCCCTGGAGCCGGTTCCCGACACGCCTCGACGCAGTCGGTCAGTGATCCCCCGGCGCGGAGTTATTGCTCCGCGCGTCATGAGCGACCGAGTTCTTCGGATCATCATTGGAAACGGGATGTTCCTCACCGGTTGACTTTTCGCCCTCTTGGCGTCCTCTTCTGAATTCCGACAAGCTGCGCCCCAGGGCTCGGGCAAGCTCAGGGAGCCGTTTGGCCCCGAAGAGCAACAGGAGTACCGCCAGCACCAGAACCAGCTCGGCGATTCCGGGTCTGCCTCCCATCAGCCATGCTACCGGATTCATCAGTTGCATCGCTCCCGGGCTGGCCGCGTCTGACCAGATCGCCCTTGATCGGATAGCCCTTGAGGATCCGTGCCGCAGCACAGGAACCCGCGGCGACCCGCTCGATCTCGAGTTCCGCCACGGCCACCGGCCCGTGATACACTTTGAGGATTTCGCCAGGAGATGGCAAGACAATACATTTGAGGATTACGTAGTTCAGAGAGCGGTTGACCGAGATTATCTCCCCCAAGGGCATGTCGCGCCATAGGCCTGCTGAAATTTCGCGGGGTCGGGGGCGGCGGTGTATGCAACCCGGGATCACAGTCGCCACCACTACGATGGCGACAAACGTCGCCATACCCTGGGAAAGTCTGCCTGTGCGCTTCATTCCGTCGGGCAAGTCACCGCCTCCAGCCTACTGTACGGGTCCCTTCGGCGGAAGCAGCTTTTCCAGCGGACAGCCCCGGCAGCGCGGCTGGGTACGGCAGTGAGTTTTGCCCAGACGCACGAACAGGGCGTGGAGCTCGTTCAGCAGTTGGACTTCGGCCGGAAGTTCCTTCTCACAGAGGGCCGCGATCTCGTCGTAGGTTTCATTTCCTCGTATCCAGCCGTGGCGCTTTAGAGCCCGCCGCGTATAGCTGTCCACCACGAACACCGGCCGCCGGGCGGCATAGAGCAGTATGCTGTCGGCGGTTTCCGGCCCGATCCCGGGTACGGAGAGAAGCCGCTGCCGCAACTCCGGGGTGGAGTCGCAAAACATCCGGTGCAGGCTTCCACCGTACCTCTGCTGCAGGAAGCCGGCGAAGGCTTTGAGTCGCTCGGCCTTCTGATTGTAGTAGCCTGCGGGTCGAATCGCTTCGGATAGGGTGTTGACCGGGGTGGCAAGCAATGCGCGTACCGAAAGGAGACGCTTCCGCCGCAGGTTGGCAATGGCCTTTTCCACGTTAGCCCAGTTTGTATTCTGTGTCAGAATCGCACCGACGACGACTTCCAGCCGGGTCCGGCCCGGCCACCAGTGTTGTGGTCCCCACGCCCGGAAGAGGTTCCGGAATACTTTCCCCAGTGGGGGAGACGGGAGGGCCGGTGGCGGTCCTTTTCTATTGGCGGTCATCGGTTGGCGAAAACGGTAACGTTGCCGTATTTGCGTTCGACGCAGACCTAACTAGCGGGTATAAGGACCCTATTTGCAGTTGCAAGCCAATTGAAGAGGGGCAGCGGAATGCGATGAAACTGGAATTTTGGGGCGGTGCGGAGACGGTAACCGGGTCGCAGCTACTTATCCGAACGAGCAACGGTTGCCTGTTGCGAGACTGCGGCCTGTTCCAGGGGCGCCGGAGAACGGCTTGGGAGCTGAACAGCACGATACCTTATCCGGTAAAGGATCTGGATACGTGCATCATCTCGCACGCCCATATCGATCATCTGGGCAATCTCCCGACACTGGTGAAGTCGGGATATGAC
>DTYT01000191.1 GCA_012961745.1 Kiritimatiellia bacterium
CCGCTCCAGGATGACCTCCAAGTGAAGCTCACCCATTCCCGAGATGATGGTCTCGGTGGTCTCCGGGTCATAGCCTACCACGAAGGTGGGATCTTCCTCGCCGAGGCGGTGCAGAGCCCGAGCCAACTTTTCCTGCTCGGCCCGCGAGGCCGGGCTGATGCTCACCGACACCACCGGGGCGGGAAAGTCAATGGGCTCCAAATGAAGCGAGGTATCCTTCTCACAGATGGTGTCCCCGGTGCGCGTGTCACTCAGACCAATCACCGCCACGATATCTCCACTGAAAGCGGTTTCCAGGTGCTCCCGCCGGTTGGCGTGCATCCGCAGCACGCGGCCGACTCGCTGGGGCTTGTCCCGCGTACTGTTGTAGACTTCCGCCCCGCTGCGCAGCTGCCCGGAATAGACCCGCAGGTACACCAACTTGCCGATATGAGAATCGCTCTGCACCTTGAATGCCAGCGCGGCCAGCGGCGCGTCGTCCGAGGGGGGGCGGGCATGCCCCGACTTCTCACAGATCACCGGCGGCAAATCCCGCGGCGACGGCAGATAGTGGACCACGCCATCCAGGAGCCTCTGGATACCCTGGTTGCGGAATGCCGAGCCGCAGTAGGTGGGAACCACTTTTCGGGCGATGGTCGCCTGACGCAACGCCTCCCGTATTTCGCCCGGCTGGATAGACCCGCCTTCCAGGAACTTTCCCAGAAGATGGTCATCGGCGCTCTTCTCAATGAGATGTTCCCGCCACCGAAGCGCCTCGTCCAGCAAGTCCGCCGGTATGTCCTCTTCATGCTGCACGACCCCGAGCGACTCACCGTCATAATAGACGGCTTTCATCGTCACCAGATCCACCACCCCCCGGAAGTCCCGCTCCTTGCCGATCGGAATCACCACCGGTACCGGATTGGCGCCCAATTCGGACTGGATCTCACGCACCACGCTGAAGAAATCCGCCCCGACACGGTCCATCTTGTTGACCAAAGCGATCTTGGGCACGCTGTAGCGTTCACTCTGCAGCCACACCTTTTCCGACTGTGGCTCCACTCCCCCGACCGCGCAGAAAAGGGCCACGGCTCCATCCAGTATCCTCAGGCTGCGTTCAACCTCGGCGGTAAAGTCCACGTGGCCCGGCGTGTCAATCAGGTTGATCTGGTGGCCCTGCCACGAAATGGTAGTGGCGGCCGAGGTAATGGTGATTCCCCGCCGCCGCTCTTGTTCCATCCAGTCGAGCTGTGCGGCTCCCTCGTGTACTTCGCCCACTTTGTGAGTCTTCCCCGAATAGAAGAGCATCCGTTCGCTGACGGTGGTCTTGCCGGCGTCAATGTGGGCCATGATGCCGATGTTGCGCACCTTCTCGATCGGAATCTGCCTGGCCGCGCCCATGCCGGCCCCCCTCCGCCCTCGGTGACTTCCGGTATCCGCTCCGCTAGACGTCAAACGCGGCGCAATATGGCGCAACCCGACCGGGGGCGCAAGCCCCAATCCCCACTTTCTCCCAGAGCCGCCGTACTGCGCGGCCCGCACCCTCAGACCCGGCCGATCACCACGCCCAACACGTCCTCGGTGGTGATCAACCCGGCGCACTCCCCGGCGTCCCCTACCAGCAGGAGGGGCTCGCGCAGCATGCGCATCTGCTTGAGAACCTCGGTAAGGGGGGCCTCGCGCGACACGAAACAAGCTGGCAACAGGAATTCCGCCAGAGGCGAGGACTCTCCTTGCAGACGAAGCACATCCAGAACATTCACCGTGCCGGCCACCCGCCCCTGTCTGCGATCCAGCACTACCAACCGGGTGCGCCCGCTGCGGCGGGCCGCCTCTACCGCCTGGGAACCATCCGCCTCTAACGGCACCCACACCATTTCCGCCGCCGGAGTCATTACCTGTTCCGCGCGCCGGTCGGGAAGCTCCAGTATCGCGGTTATGATTTCCCGCTCCCGGCGGCCAAGCCGGCCAGCGGCCTCGCTTTCCAGCGCCAGCAGACGCAACTCCTCGCGGGTCACGAAAGGGCGTTGGAACGCCGCCCGGTGCGCGGGAAGTGGCGCAAGGGCTTTCACCAGCTCGGTGAGTATCATTCCGAGCGGATACAACAGCTTCTCGCTGAACTTCAACAGTACGATAAGCCGCAAGGACCGCTCGGTGGGAGCCGCGCGGAACCACGCCTTGGGCAGATACTCGCCGAAAATCAGCATGACCAGCGTCATTAGGATCCCCGCGGCACCGGCTCCCCAGCCTCCCGCCACACCGGCCGCCAACGAGGCCGCCCCCACCGAAGCGATCACGGTACACAGATTGGTGCCCACCAGAGTGGTGCCGAACAACCGGTCCGGGTTGCGCAAGAAGTGGTCCGCCAAGCGGGCCCGACGATCTCCCCGGCGGACGAAATGCTCCAGGCGTACCCGTCGCAGTGAAATCACACCGGTCTCGATCCCGGCGTAGAAGGCAGCCAGTGAAACCGCCGCTATCACCACCGCGATCTGGAAGATCGGCATTGTCACGCGGCACCGTCCTCCAGCTTTTCAAGAAGGAGCCTGCCGATCCGGTGCTTCTTCACGTCCAATACGCGTATCCGTACCTGCTGGGCGGTCACCACGTCTCCCGGACGGGGCATGCGCTGGAGGTGTTCCATGACCCAGCCGCTGAGGCGGTCGGCGCTTTCACTGCTCAGTGAAACGCCGATCCTGTCGTTGATGTCTTCCAGATTCCAGCGCCCGTCCAGCACCCAGCGGTGCGGTCCGGCTTCCTCCAATACCGGCACCGGCTCCCCCATCTCGTCTTCGATCTGACCGGTCAACTCTTCCAGGATATCACCGCGGGTCACCACCCCGGCAAGGCCCCCATATTCATCCACCACCAGCGCGATGCGCAGCCGCTCAGTGATAAATTGCGCCAGCAGCTTGTCCAGCCGCACGGTTTCGGGGATATACACTGCCGGCAGCAGCGCGCGTTCGCGGCGGTGTCGCGGATCCAGCAGGAACATCTTCACATCCAGGATGCCTACGATTCTCTCCAGCGAGCCCCGGCACACCAGCAGATAACGAGTCCAGGACTCCCGCGCCCGACGGAGAAGTTCCCCGCCAGGTAGATCCACATCCGCAGCCTGCAGGTCCACCCGCGGCGTCATGATGTCGGCGGCCCGCAACCGGCACAGGCGGATAACCGCCCGCACCATCCGTTCCTCTTCCGCATCAATCCCTCCGTGCTGCCCGGTGATATCCACGATGGTTTCAAGTTCCTCAACTGTGATTGTTTCCGGCTGCATTCCCCCGCCGCCGCGCAAGGGCAACCTCAGGCGGCCGAGCAAGCGATTCAGTGGGGCGACTGCCTGCGTGAGCCAGCTCAGTAACGGCGCATACATGGTCGCCATTCGTTCCGAAAAGGCCACCGCAACCCGCTTGGGGCCGATCTCCCCGAATACCAGCAGAACCACGGTCATCACCGGGATGGCCAGCCCGGCGCCGCGCCCCGGGAACAGCCGCTCCAGGAGCGCGAAGCCTGTCACCGAGGCGCAAACGTTCACCACGGTGTTGCCCAACAGGATCGTGGACAGGAGCACTACCGGCCGCAGGAGCAACCTTTCCACCAAGATTCCCCTGCCGGGAGAGTTTCTGACCAGCCTGTGAACCTGCAGAGGATTGAGGGAAAACAGCGCCACCTCGGCGGAGGAGAAGAATGCCGAAAAGCCGAGCAGCACCACCAGGATCACCAGAAGCACAGCGACCATCACCGCATGACAACCTCGCGGGTGCCATCCGCACCCGATCTTGCGAATGTACTCCCGGCGGTTAGAATAACAGTGACATGTTGGAAATATCAATCCAGTCCCGCCGCCGCACTGAACTGATCGAGATCTCATCCCGCGTGGAAGAAGCCGTCCGGCGGCTGGGTCGCCATGACGGGAGCGTCACCGTGTACGTGCCCCATACGACTGCGGGCATCCTGATCAATGAAAATGCCGATCCGGACGTGGCCGCCGACATAGAAGCCGCTCTGGACCGGCTGGTTCCCTGGCATGGTCCCTACCGGCACGGAGAAGGAAACGCAGCCGCTCACGTCAAGGCGTCCCTGGTAGGTTCGTCGGTTCGCGTATTGGTCAGGGACGGTAAGCTGGCGCTGGGCACCTGGCAGGGTATATTCTTCTGTGAATTCGACGGGCCGCGCCGACGCCGGGTCTGGATCGCATAGTCCACCGGGTATGCGGGCGGGGAGGATGCAGGTTGCAGTGATGGAAGGACAGCCAGGCCGAAGTGCAGTCCGGAGCGGGGTGATCGCCTCCTGTATCGTCGCACTAGCCTGGCTGGGATCCTGCGACGGCGACGAAGCACAGCTCATCCTGCGAAAGGCGGCCCGGGAATATGCCGCGGGAAATGTCGTTCGCGCCCGTACTTTCCTCCAGCAACTGCAGAACTCGCGGCCCGGGACCGAACAGGCCGACGAGGCGCTGAACCTGCTGGGCGTGATCGCCTGGGAAATGGGCCGGGCCCAGGAGGCGTACGAATTGTTTGACCGCTGCCTGAAGCGCGCTCCCGAGCATGCCGCGGCGGCCTACAACCTGGCGGTCATTCTCTTCCGCAGCGGCGACCTCAACGGCGCCGCAGACCTCTTTTCGCGGGCCGCCGCCCTGACGCCCGACGATCCCCGGCCCCTGGAATACCTGGCCGCCATCGAGCTGAAACGCCGGAATCCGGCCGGCGCGCGGCGGCTCCTGGAGAAAGCCCTGCGTGTCGCTCCGGATTCCCCGCGACTGCTCACTGCGCTGGGGAAGATAGACGCCATGCAAAAACGTCTGCCCGACGCCCTGCGCCTCTTCCGGGAAGTGCTCGCGGACCATTCCCGCTATCCCCCGGCACTTTACAACCTGGCGGTTCTTTACCAGGACCACCTCTCGGATCCCGAAAAGGCCCGGAAGTACCTGCAAGTTTACCTCAAGACAGCCCCGGGAAGCGAGTGGAGGGCGCGCGCGCGCGATCGCCTTGACCGCATCGAGGCCGCCCGCCTGGTCACCCGAACGGATAAA
>DTYT01000192.1 GCA_012961745.1 Kiritimatiellia bacterium
CATTTCAGTCCCAACCCGACCAGCAGCGTGGACACCACCACCAGCGATTCCACCAGTCTCTGGGCTTTCACCGCCTTCAGCCAGACCCAGATCAGCGATCTTTTCGGGACCACCGGTGACAGCCACATCGTGCGGGCGGACATCCCCGATGCGGACAGTGACCGTGCCGGGGATTCCCTCTGGCGCAGCAACGTGCAATTCGGTTTCATCCATGTCATAGACGACGACACCAATCCCCCGGTATCGGACGGGGTACTGGAGCCGGGCAATCTCCTCTACAATTCCGATTTCGAGATCGGTTCGCAGGTCGTCTCCACGGACGCCTACCACTGGACCTGGAGCGATCCGGACAACCACGGGTCGAGGTGGGGCACCGCCAGCTGGGAGCACTGGGGCGGCTACGGCAGCGGTGACACCAACCATGCCGCCGTCCGAGGCACGTGGGGAGGAGGCGACGACGGGGGCTGGTGGCAGGAAGTGCCGGCGGCGGAAGGGATAACCTACGTGGCCGGCGGATGGTTCTGGAGCGATCCGCCGGGAGGCAACCAGTTTACTGCCGATGTCATCGAGTTGAAGCTGGAATTCTACTCCGATACCAGCCCATGGGGAACAGGTTCCAACCTGGTGGGGGCGTTCACCAACCAGTTCGACGCACCGGGCGACACCTGGACCTACCACGCGGTCACCGGTACGGCGCCCGCCGACACCATCTGGGCCCGTTTTGTGTTCGCGGCCTGGGGGGTCAGCACCGCCGGGGCGGTACGTTTGGATGACGTGGAGCTGTACGCCCAGACCGGGGTGGTGATGGACTTGGTGTTCGACGGTAAGAGCGCCTATGCGGGGGGCGGCGGAACCAATGCGGTGTTCCGATTGTGGGATGACGACCTGAGGCGCATCAGCCAGGATTTACCGCTGAAGTTCATCTTCAACTTCTACGACCCGACCAGTGGAGTACAGCGCAGTACACAATACGAGCAGATGAACTACGATATCGGGGCGGTGAGCGGCCTGCAGGACATCTACCAGACCTATACCGCGGACCTCAGTTCCGCGGATACCACCATCAACAGTGCCACCAGCGTTTTCGCCCACGTTTCCAACTTCACCGTGGGCGGAACGTTTGACAATCCGGGATATACGGAGACCGGGCAGGTGTCTCTGATCCTTCAGGCGGGCAGCAACTACATCTACCTGTCGGCTCCCAACAACGATACCGACCGCGGGAATGACGACCGGGAGTGGTTCACCAACCGTCAGGTCGGTCTGTTTATCCTGGAGGATGAAGACACCAACGGTCCGGAAGCCACCCTGCTGTATGTGGGGACCAACTACGCGTTCGGCGCGACGAACGATCTGACGCTGACCGACGAGGAACTTTTGGGCGGGTGGGACTTCGCCTACCGCTGGTATGACGGGGCGGGGCTGTTTGCGACCAACGAAAACGGGGTTACGAACGTTGACGGTGCCTATGGGAATGTCTCGCCCAATTGGGACCTGAGACCGCCGGGCGGCACGCCGCAGTACGTTCAGGACGCGATCCATCCCGCTACCAGTCTGTTCTGTGTGGCCGGAAACGGGTCGCGACACCTCACGGCGGTGGTGTACGGCGTCAGCGCGGTCGTTTACACCAACAATGCCACCGGAACCTGGCATATCACGGTCAGCGCGCAGGATCTCGACAGCGACCGCGGGTACGCGATCGCCAACGGCACGACGGTTTCTCTGGATCGTGCCATAACGATCAACCAGGATCTGCAATTCACGGTGGTGGACGATGACAGTGCTTCGCCGGTGTTGACTTCCAATGCGATCGATCGCCCGCTGGCGGTGATGATCGGCAGCACCAACTACGCGGGGTCCGACGCCACCACCAACTCGCTGTACACGGTGACCGACGGCGACCTGGACCAAGTCGGGGGAACCAACATGCTGCAGGACGGCTCCTTTGAGCTTCAGGCCTCGGCGTGGGTGCTCTATGACAACGCGGCTTTCGGCGGTACGGCCGCGGAACACGGGACCAACGGGGTGATCCTCTACGGCTGGACCAATGCCCAGGGTGGTGTGTATCAAGACCGTGACGCCGCAACCGGAACCGTATACGAGGCCGCCGTGCGCGTGCGCAAGATGCCGAATTTCAATGCCACCAACGTGGAGTTGAAGATTGAATTCAAGGACAGCGGCACCAATGACTTGGGAGCGACTGTCTCTACGAATATCGTTTCGCAACTGACGACCAACTGGCAGACGTTTACCGTACGCTCGCTTGCGGCACCGGCATCGGCGGTATTCGTACGTCCGGTCATGGCCGTGGCCCAGGCGAACCCGACTTCCGACACCGATCGCGACCTGCTGGTGGATTGCTTCTTCCTGAAACCTCGGGAGGCCAATCCATTGCGACTGGTGTTGAGCGCCTACGATGCGGACAGCGGCTTGGCAAGGGGCACGGATTCCTCCGAGACCAACATGAACGTCTCGGTAGGGTCATGGGTGGTGAGCAACGTATTCAACTATGCAGCTTCCGACAGCACGTCCGACAGTACTCTGCCGACGGCCACAAATGTGTGGAAATGGGGTCTGGTCCATCCGGCTGACGTGGGGGACTTAGTATCGGCGGGCTCTAACGAAGTGCTGGCGACCATCCGGGATGCCGACGACGACCGGATCAACGATCGTCTGGAGATAGTGGACCAGCGATTCGGTTTCCTCAAGGTTACCGACGATGATGCCACGCCACCGTCGCTGGGCACCACCAACTACCCGCAGAATTCTTCGTTCGCGGTGCTTATCGGGGTGGAGCAGAAGGGAGGCAGCGGCAGCGGGACCAACCGGGTGATAACGGTTTATGACGGCGACCTGGCATCCGTGTCAGCGACCAACAGCATGCATGTGGTGTTCAATGTCTATGACGTCAGCGGCATCAACCGGGGGACCAACACTGCTCAAACCAACATGAATGTTTCCATCGACGATCTGTGCACCAATGATGTCGCCCATTACAACGCTTCCGCCAGCACGGCTGACACCACGGTGGACTATTCCACCAGCGTGTGGAGCTGGACTTCGTTCACCCGGTCGCATATCGACGACCTGTTCGGAAGCACGGGCGACAGTCACCGGGTGGCGGCGGACATCCCCGATGCGGACAACGACCGCTACTACGACAACCTGTGGAACAGCAACGTGCAATTCGGCTGGATATGGATCCGCGATGATGACGAGGCCGCCCCGGCGACGCAGAACGTTACCCGCGTGTACATCGGCGGCACGGAGAAGTCGCCCACCTCCGGTACGGGGTTGGGGCGGGTGTTCGAACTGACCGAAGGTGAGATGGGCGATCTGAGCAGCAATCCCCTCGAGATTCATCTCAAGCCCTACGACTCCGGCAGTGGAATACCGCGGGGCACGAACGGATGGCAGACCAACATGCACGTCTCCATTGATCACTTCTGCACCAACGACGTGGAACACTATGATGCCTCGCGCAGCAGCTCCTTGGCGGAGACCATGGATCCGAGCACCTCGTGCAATGTATGGCGCTGGGCGCAGTCCTACGGCTACGACGAGCTCGGCGATCTGTTCGGGGAGACCGGCTGGTACAGCGCCATCTTGGTCACCGTGCCGGACGCGGACGACGACCGCACTGACGACCGTCTGTGGTTGAGCAACCAGGTGTTCGGCTACATCCACCTGGTGGACGACGATGTGACCTCTCCCACGAACTACAAGCTGATGGAGGTATTCCTCTGGGACGGCGTGAGCAATTATTCCAGCCAGAAGACCGGCGGAACTTCGACCAACCAGATATTCACGTTGAGTGACCGAGAACTGAGAAGCCTGGCCAGCACCAACGCGCTGTGGTTCAGCTTTTACGTACGGGACGACGACAGTGGGATCCCCCGCGGGACGAACGGTTACCAGACCAACATGCACATGAGCATCCAGGACTTCACCACCAATGACGTGGTGCATTTCTACCTGGACGGCAGTTCCGCGGACACCACCGCCAGTGATGCCAGCAACGTGTGGCTGTTCACCGAGGCTTGGACATATGAGCAGGTCGGTGAAATCTTCGGCAGCCAGGGGTCCACCAATCCGATCCTGGTGACTGTGCCCCGCGATCTGGATGATGATCGGGCCAACGACTACATGCCGGGTTATACCAATTGGCAGTTGGGGCTGTTCGCGGTGAGCGACGACGATGCCACCGGGCCGCGGGCCCGTACCAATACGCCGACGTTTACCAACCACGTGGCTCTGCAGGTTTATGCCGGCGGAGAGCCGATACTGGGCTATGACGGCACGAATATTTGGGTCGAAGACAGCAACGATTATACCAACAGCAACCAGCGGTTCGTGACCGACGACGGCACCCTGGCGTGGATCTCCGGCAGTTCTCCGCTGATGTTCAAGGCGTGGGTGTTTGATACCCTCAGCGGACTGAGCCGGGGTACCAACGCGGTGACCAATATGAGCCTGACGGTCGGCTCGGTGATTGTCAGCAACGTAGCCAACTACAGTACCAACTACAGCGCTCCCACGCTGGGAAGCACCAAGCTGGCTACGCTTGCAACGAACTACTGGGTATGGACCAATCTCACCACCGCCCAGATCGACGACTTCTACAGTGCCGCCGGGCACAGCAACCGGATTACGGTGCACGCCTATGACGCCGACGCCGACCGGCCCGGGGACCAGAGCTTCACCAACATCGATCTGGGCTGGTTGATAGTGAACGACGATGACGAGGCCGCCCCTCAAGTCGGCTCCCTGGTTCCACTGCGGTTGCTGCGCAATGCCAGTTTCGAGACCCCGGGCTCAAGTGCAACCAATGCGTTCTACTGGGAGAACGGTAACCCCGACAACCACGGCGGACAGTGGGGCACCGCTTCGCGTGAACAGTGGAGAAAAATCAGCGGTAGCTGGGAGGGGGCGATTCGCGGCACCTGGGCGGTGAATACCAATCACGGCGGTTTCTGGCAGGAAGTCACCAATCAGTGGAGCGCCGGAGTCTCATGGTGGGCGGGGGGCTGGTTCTGGAGCGACACCGACTGGACCGCCCAGACGCACGAGCTGAAAATCGAATTCTACGACGGCACCACATCACTCCTGTGGTCGGTTACCAATTCCTTCGACGCGCCGGGAGAAACCTGGACATGGATTTCGGTGACCGCCACCTCTCCGGCGGATGCGGCCTGGGTGCGTTTCGTGGTGGAAGCATGGGGATTGGGTGATGAGGGCGCCTTGCAGTTTGATGACGTGGTTCTCGGTCCCTACGTGTCACAACCATTGGCCGTGCAGGCCGGTGCCACCAACTGCGAGATCGTCTCGGGCAGCGGCACCGCGGCCATCTTCAGGGTGACCGACGGCCACCTGGCGGTTTCGGGAGATGCCGAGCCGTTCCGCCTGGTGTTCGCGGCGTACGACGCCGACAGCGGCCTGTCGCGCGCCACCAGCGACACTTCGATCCACATGCACGTGACCGTGGAAAGGTGGACCACCAACAATGTGGCGAACTACCACGTCTATGACAGCACGGCAGACAGCCAGACGCGTACCAATGGGGCGGCCGGCGTCTGGCGGTGGACCGGCATTGGCAGCACCGTTATAGAAGATCTGTACGGGGTGACTAGCCGCGTCGCGGCGACGATCTTCGATGCGGACGACGACCGTACGGGCGACCGCGCCTCCCTGGTGGATCAGCAGTACGGATATATCTGGGTGGTGGACGACGACACCAACGGTCCAACCGCGAACACGTTGAAGGTCAATGACGCCTTGCCGTCCGCCACCAATTATGTCACCGACCAGCAGCTCCACGTAGGGAACTGGTCCATCTACATCCACTTCTGGGACGAGAGCGGAATTTCGACCAGCACGGTGGGAGACAACTGGAGACCGAACTACAGCCTGGTGGACCCCAACGGCTCCACGGTGCTGGTGGAGTACGGGTTCGAGTACATTACCACGACCAACTACCGCGACTTCGATGCCTGGCGCGTGTGGGCCGGGGCAGTGGACTATGCCAATGTGATCACCGGCACCTGGCAGGTGTTGTGGTCCGCCCGCGACAAGGACGAAGACCGCAGTGGTGACTGGATTGGTGTAACCAACAGTGACCAGATCGCGGAGAGCAGCAACAAATTCGAGGTGAAGGATGACGACACCACCGCCCCCATCGCCCCCTCCAACCTGGTAGTGACTCCCGCGTACTGGACCAACGTCAATTATTTCGTCGTTGATTGGGACAAGGCCCGCGACAGCTCCGGAATTTACCAATACCGTGTGTACACCAACCAGAGCGTCCCCCACTGGACCAACGGGACGATCGTCGAGGGGGTGGTGACCACCAATCCGATTTCGGCGACGATCACCAACGCCAGTTACGAATACGGATGGGATGAGTTGCAGGTGACTTCTGGCCCGCCCGGAACCAACGGATGGCTGAGGTGGAGCAGTGACGGGGCGCGGGGCTATTACGACACCCTTGCCGCAGGCGCCCAGCACGGCACCAATGCCATGCGGCTTGAGGTGGATAGCGGCGAGGCACCGCAAGGCGGACAGCGTTATGTGCTGGTTTCGCAGTACGTCAATATCGACAACACCAACAACTACAAGGGTATCGTTACCTTCAGCGGCTGGTTCCGGGGCGACCTGAGCCAGTCCAACAACGGGGACGCGGCGACGGCCTTCCTCAAGATCGAGATGCAAGACGCCGACTCCAATACCATCATGTATGTGGACAACGAGTACGATACCGATCACAACGGTCGTCCGCTGCACGGGGTGAATACCGGTGGTAACTGGACCAACGTGACGGTAAGCTGTACCAACATGCCGGGCGATACCCAAGTCATCCTGTTTTCCGTCGGATTGAACAACGGTAACAGCGAGCTGGCTTATACCGGCTGGTGGGACAACCTCACCGCCACTATAGAGTTGGTCTCCGCTTCCGGCGAATTCGGAGGTACATTCACCAACGCGCAGGAGGGCGTCCATACCAACTGGCTCTACGCCGTGGACGACGACGATGACCGGCCGGACGACCGGTTGATGAGCCCGGTCACCAACTTCGTCACCATGCTGGATCTGACCCCGCCCGACAACGTTACCGTCACAAACAGCGAGCCGGGCCCTGATGATACTTCCGAGATACGGTTGCAGTGGAATCCGCTGCCGGATGCCGGGGGCACCGATCTGGCGCCGTGGCACAGCTACTTCATCTACTATACCGACGAAGCGCGGGATCCGACCACCAATGACCCGTACATCAGTTATACCAACGGGCCGCTCACCCTGAACACCAACACCACCGGTGAAGCCATACTGTCCAACTTCGTCTACGGGTTGACGTACCGCTTGGCCGTGGTCGGCGTGGACCGGGCGGGCAACCAGAGCCAGATCACCTCCAATTCGATCGCGCAAGTCACGCTTTCCGGATTCTACGTGACCCAGGGCGTGGTCAGGATCTACGTAACCAATGCCGCCCGGCTGGCGTGGACCGCGGCGACCAATGAGACGGGAGAAATTACCAAGCCCTACGACCTGATCTACGTGGACGCGCTGGACTTCACCGAGTCCCTGACCAGCCATTGGGATCTGGTGGCGACAGTGTCCAACAGCTACTGCGTGGACACCGGTTCGGCCACGCGCACCCCGCCCATGGAACTGGTCAATACCATGCGGTTCTACCGGGCGGCGCAGAAAGACTACTGGCGTACCAACCGCGACCCAAGGGTGGCCAGCCGCGAGGTATACGTACTCAAGACCATCCGGCTGTGCCCGGGACAGAACTGGGTGGCCCTGCCGGGCGTGCCGGATACGGACACGGTGAGCTTCGTGCTGGGACATGACCTGCCGGCATCCAATTCGATCATCAATTCCACCCGCGTGCAGTGGTTCCACCGGGGAGGGGGAGAGGTGGTGACACAGGAAATCTGGCTCTCCGACGCAGGGACCTCCAACCAGTGGCTCTACTCGATACCACCCGATCTGGCGGGAGAGTCGGCGGAGGATTGCGTGGTGCCGCTTTACCAGGGGTTCGCAGTCGAGATTCCCACCAATATCACCACCACCCAGGTGGTGATGTTCATAGGCCAGGTACCCACCGACACCGTGGTGCAGGTACTGGCTTCCACCAATGCACCGACGGATCCCAATAGCGGTGCGCACAATCTGGTGAATTTCAACCAGCCGCACCGCTTCGGCCCGGACCAGATGGGCCTGCTGGAAGCCGGATTCCAGGGCGATACAGTTCCTTACAAGTCGGATCACTTGTGGAAGTTCAACCGCGATACGCAACTGGCCGGTCCCCCTATCTGGTACAAGACCTCTGACGACACGTGGCGGTTCACCACGGGCGGTCTCGTGCCGACCAACTACTTCTCTCCGGATGACGGGATCATCATCCAGCTACACAATTCCGACGATCCGCTGACGTGGACCAACCAGATCCTTTACCCGCTGCCCAGCCGATATATGACACCCTAGCGATACCTGCCCGCAGTACGTCTCCAGGGGGTGGGGACCCTAATTCCTCCGGGGATGAGCCGCCGCGCCGGAAAGCGCTTGCTAGGCTGCCGGCTTTGGTCCAGAATCCCGGCGTGCTGCGGACTATCGGCGGAGGTATGGTATGACCATCGGTTTTCACCGGCGGAAAGGACCGGCTGATCTCCTTATCCTGCTGGCGCTGGTGGCCTTCGCGGTCGTGGGCATGCGGACGATTACGCGGAGCGACTTCTGGCGGCATCTGGCCGTGGGAAGGTTGATCGCCGCCGAAGGTATACCGCGCACCGACGTTTTCTCCTTCACGCGGGCCGGGCAGGCATGGGTCGATACCTCGTGGCTGTACGACCGCCTGCTTTTTTCCCTGTGGCAAGCCGGCGGTGCCCCGGCGGTGGTCACCGCGCACGTGGCGCTGCTGGCAGCGGCAATGGGGCTGACAGTGCTTGTGGCACGCCGGCTGGCATCGCCGGGCAGCGTGGCCTTGGCACTGGTGTTTGCGGCGTGGATGATTGCTCCCGTGTTCGAGGTGGGACCCGCCGTGCCGTCCTTGTTTTTGGTCGCGGTGGTAGTCTGGGCAGCGTCCTCTTGCTGGTCGCCCTGGCGCCGCGGAATCCTGCTGGGAGCGGTGCAGGTGCTGTGGACGAATATTCACCGCGGATTCCTGCTCGGCCCGGCCGTCTGCCTGTTTTTCGCTGCTGAGGCGGGTGTGCGTGGTTTCCGGAGCCGCGACCGGGATATGCTCCGCAGGGGAGGGGCGCTGGCTACGACGGCGGTCGTCATGCTGGCCCTTACCCTGGTCAACCCGTATGGTCTGCGGATGCCGGGGGCGGCACTGAGCGGGATATTCGACCCGGCGAAGATGTTTGCACTATCCTGGATTTCGCCCTTCAGCGGCCAATTCCACTGGCCGGTGCCGCGGTGGTTGGTGACCGGCTCGTTGCTGCTGATGGCTGCGGGGTTGTTCGGGTACCAGAAGCGGTTACCCGGGGCGCTTACCGCCCTTTGCGTCGTTTCGGCGTTCGCGGCGATCCGCTCGATGATCTACGTGAACTACTACTGTGTCCTTGCTCTTCCCTTCTGGGCGGCCAGTTTGCAGACCGTCGGCGATCTGGCCGGGGCGCGGATGAGCGAGGGCTTCCGGCGCAGGTTGGTTATTTTGCCGGGGAGGGTTTTACTGGTGGGGATTGCATTGGCGACGATGTCGTATTTCGCCCGCGGCCGGTACTACGTCAGCTCGGGAAGTGCCGCGCGGTTCGGACTGGGAGTGGAAACGGATTTGTGGCCTTCGGCGGCCGCGGAGGTCCTTGCGGAAGCGGCGTTTCCCGAGAGAGCCGTGAACATCGCCGCGGATGGCGACTATCTGATGTGGGCATTGCCGGGACGCAAGGTGTTCACCGATACGCGAACTCTTCTGTACGGCCGCGGCTTCTACGAGGAGCTACACGGCCCCGTGCTGATGGGCGAGGAGTCGGAGCGCCAGAGGATCGTGGGGCGCTGGGGAACCGACGTGATCATACTGAATACTTGCCGAAGATACAGCAGCATGGCATTACGCAATCTACTGGCGGGCGGGCACTGGTTGCTGGTGTACTTCGATGGGAGCACGGCGATCCTGCTGAGTGCTTCGGAGCAAGCCCAGCGGATGGTCTCCAACGAAATGCAGATTTCCGGCCTGCGGCTCCTGGACCAGGCGCGAGCGGAATATTCCCGCCGCTTGAGCTCGGGCGGAGCCAGGAGAAACCCGCCCCGGCTGATCGGAGCCGCGCAGGTCCTCATGAGCATGGCCCAGTATGAGGAAGCGGCACAGCTGTACGATATGTTGACTCGTGGCAGCCCGCGATTTGCGGCGGGGTGGAGTAACCTGGGCATCTGTTACGTGCATCTCGGACATGCCCGGGAGGCTCTCCGGGCCCTGCAGCGGGCCGTCAGGCTGCGGCCGAAGAACTTTATCGCCTGGCTCTGGATGAGCCGGGCGGCCGCGATGGCTGGGGAGGAGGGAATGGCGCGCCGCGCATACCGACGGGCCTACCGGCTGGACAGCGCGGCGGCGGTGGCATTCGGGAACCCGCTGGCTGGGGATACGAACCGCAATGCGGGCGTGCGGAGTGACGCCGGCCCACAAGCGGCGGGGAATGCTAGATAGAGACGGTGCGCCGGAAGGCAGGGGAACGCGGAGGAAAAGCTCACGATGGGTCTGAACCGCGCGGGCCGCCCGGGGACTGAGGTTCCCGGAGGCTCGGCGCCGGCCGCGGGATGAAATGGCCGTAACCAGGAGAGAGCAACACCTGGCCTTCGCGCACGGCAATCCTCCCGCGCAGGATCACCATGCTGATCCGTCCTTTTACTTTCCAGCCCTCGTAGGGTGAGTAGTCGACTTTCATTGCATGCCGGGATGCGGAGATAGTCTCCTCGACCGCAGGGTCGAAGATCACAAGGTCCGCATCGCTTCCGATTTGCAGGGAGCCTTTTCGCGGGTATAGGCCGAAGATCTTGGCGGGGGCGGCGGCGGCGATTTCCACCATCCGGTTTAGGGATATGCGGTAGGGGCATACCCCATGGGTGTATAGGAGTCGGATGCGGTCCTGGATCCCGGGCAGTCCGTTGGGAACCCGGGTAAAATCGTTCAGGGCACGGTCCTTCTGCCCATGCAGGTTGAAGGGAGCGTGATCGGTCCCCACCGTATCGATCGAACCGGTAGACAGGGCGGTCCAGAGCGCATGGCGATCCTCGGGATTCCGCAGGGGCGGTGACATCACATACTTGACCGCCTCTTCCGGCGGAAGCTCGGTGTAACTTCGATCAAGGAGCAGGAATTGGATCAAGGTCTCCACGAAGACCGGGTATCCCTGACGCCGAAATTCCATCGCCACGTCCAGCGCCTGGCGACAGCTCAGATGGGCGACATATGCGCGCGCGCCGGTCAGGGCGGCGAGACAGAGAAAGTGGTGTGTTCCGTCCCGCTCCACCAGCGGTGGCCGGCTCTCATAGTGCCAGCGCATGGCGCGTTTACCCGAGTTATGCAGTCGCTTACGGCGGAGTTCGATTACCTCGGCGTTTTCGCAATGGGCGATGGTTGTAAGATTGCGTTGCGCTGCGTATTCGAGCAGCTCATACAATTCCGCATCCGGCAAGGCCAACTCATCGTGATACGCGAGATGAACCTTGAGGGAGGTAATGCCTTTCTCCACGACCCGGTCCAGCTCAGACGCGATCTGCTTATCAAAGCGGGTTACGGCCATATGGAAGGAATAGTCGCAGATGGCATCTCTCGCCTTGTCCGACCAGATCCGCAGAGCGTCTCCGGGTGACTGGTCCCTGGCAGGGATCACGAATTCGATGAAGGAGGTAGTCCCCCCCAGTAACGCCGCGCGGCTCGCCGTGATGTGGTCGTCGGTAGCGAATGTTCCGGCCGCCGGCAGATAGACATGCACGTGGGGATCCACGAAACCGGGGAAAACGAGCATGCCGGAGGCGTCCACGGTCTCGCAGCCGGAAAGCGGAGGGAAGCCGTCCCTGATGGCGACTATTCGCCCATCGCGGCACAGGATGTCGGCATTGAACGTCCCGGAGTCGGTAACCAGCCTTCCATTTCGTACGAGCAATTTCATGGTTCATCCGGCTCGTCAGCATACTACCCGATATCAACCAGCGCGTCGAGTCGGGCTGGAAGCGCCGGAATCCCTCTCAAAATTGAGAAGCACCGGGGCACGAATGGAGGGGGCTCAGAACGGAGAAGGAAAAGGGCCGAGAGTTGGTGGTTTTTCGGGGTGGCGTGTCAAGGCCAAATATGAGGCATGCATCCTGCTACGCTATAGGGGTGTGGAACAAGGGGGGTTGCCGGAGATGCGACGAGTGCAGCGGCAGCAGGGTATGACCTTGGTGGAAGTGGTGCTGGCGTTGGTGGTGCTCAGTCTGGTGATGGCGGGTTCGTACCTGCTGGTATCGCGGGCGGCGGCCACCAGCCGGGCGGCCCGGGATCATTATGTGGCGGCGGTGATCGCCAAGGATCGGCTGGAAAGGGCCCGAAACTTTGCCTACGGCGACCTGCATCTGTTGGCCGAGGATGAAGTGGTAGTGGACGATACCGGATTGCCTGACCCCCAGGGAATGTTCCGGCGAACGACGATAGTGACCACGAACTACGCACCGGACCTGACCAAGATCGAGGTAATCGTTGAGGTGCGGAGCCGGCGGACGGGGGATTTCACGGCAGGGCAGGAGAGCGTGGCGTCGCTGTTTACCGATTACTACGAGAGGGAAGAGTAGGGATGAAGTCGAGAGCCACAGCGGAAGCAGGTTTCACTCTGACCGAAATCGCAGTTTCGACCCTGCTTATGGGTATTGTGCTGTTGGTGGTGATCACAAGTTGGCTGTATCTGCTGTACGGGGAGAAACTGAATTCCGTCCAGAACGAGCTGGATATCGATGTGCGGACCGCAATGGAGTGGTTGCGCGCCGACCTGCGTCTTACCTCCATGGACAAGGTGTTCTTTCATCCCGAAGGACCGGGACCTTACGTGGCGGTGAGCTTCCCCATGGCCCGGGATGATGATGGGGACGGCGTGGTGGAGTTGGATGAGAACGACCATATCATTTGGGACCGGACGGTGATTTATCACCGCTGGGATGCAGTGCCGAACCAGTTGAGGATAACCGTGTTTGATCCCCGGGACAATTCCCTGACCGATGAGCAGCGACAGGAGCAGCT
This sequence comes from Kiritimatiellia bacterium, assembly GCA_012961745.1. GTDB lineage: Bacteria > Verrucomicrobiota > Kiritimatiellia > B70-G9 > B70-G9 > B70-G9. The sequence continues at coordinate 13,211 of DTYT01000192.1, forward strand.
TGAGAGCGTGGTGATCCACGGGAACGGCGATTACACGTATAATTCGGGGAACGCGTCCACCATGGCCCTCTTCGAAAACCTGTTTGAGTGGGCGATATATGCCAAGGCGGCGGTATTCGACGCATATAGTCCCATAGTGACGCGGGCCAAGGATGTGGCACTGGGGTCGATCCTGCTGGACAACGGCGAGCACGAATTCAGGTTCGAGGTGGTGGGGAAGAACGCTGCCAGCAGCGGGTACAAGATCGGGATCGACACCGTGGTGGTTTCTCCCTGTGGTTATCCTCGCGAGGCGGAGGCCCAGCTTCCGGTGACGGAGGAATCGGGGGCCTCGGTGGAGACGGAATACATGGAGGAAGGATCTTGGAGTGGTAATTACCAGTTGCTGTTCCCGGCCACCGACCACGGGCACTACTTCGTTCTGACGATGGAAAATGATCGCTGGGAGGAAACCAATTTCCGGGCCACGGGGAGTGAATGCGAGAATACCGAGGTGGAATTCGATACGAGTCTCAGCCCGCAGGATTTCGTTGTCCGCCTGGAAGGCGGCCTGGCGGATACCAACTGGTTTGCAGGCGACCAGACCCGGGACTTGGATGTGGATTCATCGCAGTACGATGAAATAAAGGGATGTGCGGTCCGGGTGTTGATTCGCGGCGAACAGATGACCGACGGGGGATGGATTGATCACGATGGGGGCAATGTGCGGCTGCGCTTTGACGCCGGGTTTCTCCCCTTGACGATACTGGCGGCCTACATTGCCGAGGCTGCCGATCCGACGAATCCCGCGCCCAATGCCGCGCAGCCCGGGGTACAGCTCTACTTTGGCGGCGCCGAGGAAGTGACCATAGGGACGTGGGGATATGGCTGGGCGCAACCGGCTGCCGGAACCTCTTTTCCGATCGAGAAAGAGAAGAGTTACCTGGTCTCGTTTCTGGTTGCCGACGATACAGCGCACGGAACCTCGGAGATATGGCTGGAATCGAGTACGAATGCCCCGGGTTGCTACCTGATCCCGAGAACCAACAATCCCACCGAGGCCATGATCCAGCAGGCGGACTGGAGCGGTCTGCCATATGTGGTGACGGACAGGCTCTTTGCAGTGAAACACATGGTGACCACCTATGCCACCAACGGCTACTTCGCCTCGCAGATATTTGATACCCACGTGGATGATCCTCAATATACGGAGATCGACTGGAATGCGGACGTGCCGGCCGGGACCGTGTTGAGCCTCAAGCTCCGCGCCGGGGATGACCCGGCACTGGCGGATGCGCCGGCCTGGAGTAACCTGACCGCGCTCAGCGGGCCCGGGGCGATCTCGCTGCCGGCGGGGCGATACGTGCAGTTCCAGGCCCAGCTGCAGTCCAACAACGACCCGGATTTCGAGGCGTGTGAGACCCCCCGACTGAAGGACGTTACCCTGCGGTGGCAGGGCGAGCGGCGCATAACCGACGTGGGCGGAACATTCACGACCGGACCGGACTACGGAATTTTCAAACTGCTGGTGGATGGGAATGAACTGAAGAAGGGAGTGCGGGTGGAACTGACCATTTTCGAGGATGTGGCGGGTTTTGCGGGGAAGACCAAGCGTGTGACCTCTTCAATGGTCGCAGAGGTCGAACCGCGGAACACAGGAAAATAAGGAGGTGATGCGCGATGAGAGCATCCCCTAAGTCAGGTGATCGGGGCCGTGGCGGAGCGGCGCTGGTGATCATCATGATCATCATCATGGTGATGGCGATCGCCGGGGCCTCGATGATGGGAATGGCCAGCCAACAGGTCCATTCCGTCCAGAGGTTGATCAACCGCATCAAGGCGGAGGCCATCGCCGAGGCCGGAGTGGCGGAAGCGTACGCCATCCTGCGGGATGACTTCAGCAAGCGGCAGGACGATGATGCCTTCCCGGGCAAGGAGTTCGCAGGAGGCGTCTACGATGCGTGCGTGTCGGAGTTCGGGGACGATATGGCCAGGATCTGGTGCAAAGGCGAGTATCCTGTCCCGGGTGACGACATAGTCGGCTTCTACGTGGGCATGAATGTGAAAGACTTCAGCCCTGGAGGCGAAGGGAACGCACCGCCTACCAGTCCCTGGGCACACAGCATATTCGTGAACGGAAGGCTTACCCACAATGGTGCCGGCATCCTGATCGGCAGTGTACGCTGCAACAACCGCATCCGCTGTAACGGGGCCTTCATCTGGGGAACGGACAGTCAGGATTGCGATGTGTATGCGTACACCAGGTTCCGTGCTTGCGGCGTGGCGGTGGTGAAGGGAACGGTCTACTCTCCGGATATCAAGGTCTGCGGTGTGGATAGCATCCGGGAGAAGGTGATCGGACCTATCGAGCTGGTCGAATTTCCGGTACTGGATCTGACCCCCTACTACCAGATTGCAGAGGAGCACGGACAGGTTTTCTCCGGACAGACTTACAACGGTTCCCACAGCTGGGGCGAGATTCCCGGCGGCGTGCGATGGTTCAATGGCAATCTGAGAGTCAATGGCACCCTCAGCTACGCAGGATGTATCATCGCCACCGGATACATCAAGTTCAACGGGGCGATCAATCAGACGCAGGTCGGTGACCTGCCGGCGGTGATCAGTCGGGACAGTTATATCAAGGTGAACGGGGCCAGCATCTTCCATGGCTTGATATACGCCGGCGGTGATATCACCTACAACGGCGCCGAGCTACTGGAGGGAGCCTTACTCTGCGGTGGCAACGCACGGTTCAACGGGGCGTATGGCCAGATCGCCTACTCCTATTCCGAGCCGGGCGGGCCGGAAGAGGGAGGAGGTGATTCGGACGCCGAGGTTGGAGTGACCGCTTGGTACCGCTGATGCGGTCGGCGGAGTTGAACGGCAGGCGACGGCGGGGCCGGCGACGGCTCTTGCCGCCGCCTGCCGCACGGGGTAAACTTCGGCCGTGCAGCTGACCGAGTACAGTCCACGACTCATCCGTTATACGTGGATGATGACTTTCTGCGTCTCGATTGGATGCGGGCTGTGCCCGGCAGCGGAGAAACCGAGCGAAATACTTTCGGGATCGGGCGTGCATACCGGCGCCCTGGCCGCCGGCGCGGCCCGGATTTCCGCCGGTGCGACCGGCTCAGTGGAGACATCCTCGACGAATCTCATGGTGAGGGATCCCTTCTGGCCGGTGGGATATTCTCCGGGGCAAGAAGAACCGGCCAACCTGCCTGCGCCCCAGGTGGAAAAGAGGCCCGAGGCGCCTCCGCGCTGGAAGGAGGCGACCCGCTCGCTCAGGATCAAGGGGGTTTTGAGGGTGTCCGCGGGGAAGTATGTTGCAATGATCAACGATCGTATCGTCGGAGAAGGGGATCTCATTGAGGCGTTCTTCTCGGGTAGAAAATACCGCTGGCGGATCAAGTCCGTGAGTCGAGAGGGTGTCGGTTTCCAGCCCCTAGAGAGTGAATTGGTTCGGCCGGCTGCCGAATAGGCCGGCTCCGCCCGGTTTGCGGTGCGTCAACCGAACGCGAGTAATCCGTGGAGGATATGCATGATTCCCAGCGTGTAAAGGGAGGTTGTAAGGTCGTCGGCTACCACGCCCCATCCCCGGGGGAGCTGCTGGGCTCGACGTGCGGGGGGCGGCTTGAGGACGTCGAGGAATCGGTTAAGCACAAAGGCCACGACTACCACGGGTGCCGCGAGAGGTAGCCCGAGAAGACAGACGGGAAACGTCATGAATTCATCCGCCACAATCCGACGATCGTCCTTTTTCCCAAATCGAGTTTCAGCCGTGGAACAGATGGGGACCGCCAGTACCACCAGGACTCCGGCACCGGCTGCCTCCCACAGGTGGTTCTGTGTCGCTTTCAACAACGCCGATATTGGTATTCCCCAAAGGCAACCGACAGTCCCCGGGGCAAAGGGTGAAAGGCCAGCTCCCAGGCCGGTCGCGAGGGCGACGGTCGCACTGGAAAGCATCTGACGCGCTGTGGAGAGCAAGCGGTTCATTGGATTCATAACCCCTTCCGTCCGAACTCCAAGGTCACCGCCAGTCGAGCAACGTCCTCCACTTCCGCGAGGAGGCCGACCTGTCCCGTTTTGCGGAGGACCGAGGTGCACATTCGCGTTGTCTTGAGCAGGAGCCGGAGTGCATCACGGGAAACCTCCGGCTGCCCGGACACCAGGTTTCTCAGCACGTAGAGTGAGACTATCCGGCGCAATGGGTCCGCCAACTTTTCCAGATCCAACCTGGCAGCCAACAGAGTGGGAGAGTGACCACGAGGCAAAAAGCCAGCGACTTCCGGGCTTGGGGTCCACGAGGCGGCCGCCGCGGGCATGGCGAAAGCACACCTGGGAGCCAGGATGGTGCCGCATCGGAGGACGAGGAAGGCGGGATGATACTTCTCGGGGAGGCGATCGTAAGGGGATCCTTCCAGGCCGGATTCGATAGAATAGAATGAAGCGGCATGTCCCTCCGATGATCTTGGCGACCGGCCGGGCCGCAGAATGAGATTCCAACCTGTCATCCGGTTGAAGACGTCGAGGCCGTCGCGAAACGCCGCCCGGTGATCAGCGTGAGCCTGAGAGGGGATAACCAGAACCGGGACTGCCCCGCCGGGGTTATCCGATACCGCTTGCGAGGAGCGGACAATGAGCAGATCCACGGTATCGCTGCCCAGCCGTTCGCTCGTGGCGGCACATGCCGCCATCAGTGCGGAGAAAGGCCCCCGGAATTTCTCCGAAATCCAACCGAGAAGCGGCGCGGGAATCCGTATGACGGCCCACGTTTCCCCGCCCGCGGGACGGCAGGGGACACGGCTGCTCCACGACTGGGATGCACAGAGTGGCGCCAGGTCCACCCTCTGCGTGAACACCGGAGACAACCTGAGAGTCAGTGCCTCGGCCGACAGGAGAGATACACTCCAGTCTATGCGCTGGATTTTGTCTGTGACTTCAATCCTGACCCAGCCCCGGTCGCGAGATGGGCGGGGCACCGGAGAAGGTAAACGGTTCCGGAGCCGGAGGAAAGCCATGCGCCGGGAGCGCGTCCGGGAATAGCGCCGGACGGCGTCTTCGAGGGGAACGGGGTCCGGGCCGTAGCATCCCAAAACGGCACCTTCCATGCAGGCGAAAAAGATGCGGCCGGATTCCCTCGAGGTGACAACGTATTCCCAGATGGTCACGCCGTCACACTCGGCGGCCGGCACAGCCGGGATTCTGCCCAGCGTCGCCAGCCAACGGAGACGCTGGCTCCATCCGCCGCAGGCTGTAGCAAAGAGAAGGACGTGGCGTCCGTAGACTTCCCGCGGTGGTACGGCAAGTATAGCCCGCTGCCCGCATAGGCGCCGGAACCAGACCGGCGCCGCGTTTTCCTGCGGTTGCGGTATTACTTTACTTGAATCTTTCAGGAGTGCATGCAGAAGGCCTTGCACGACCGGATTCCGCAGAGCGGAGTCCAATCGCTGGCCCAGATCGTCGTGGACAGAGAGTATTTCCACTTCGGGAGGGAAAGCCGCGAAGATCCGGTTCGGATCCGATGGTGCGGAAAGCAGCCAGACCACACACGAAACGAGTATCGCCGCGAAGAACAGGAACTTAGCCTGGCACTTTCGGATCGTCATGCCTCGGGTTTTTCGACCAGACTGCCGACGACTTGTGTCAGTGATGAGAAGTTGCTTTCCAGCAGATACTTCAAAAGCCGTTCTCTGAGGTCGCCGAAAATCCGGGGGCTAGTAAAGATCGAGGTGCCGATCTGCACCGCACTCGCGCCCACAATGAAGAATTCTATCGCGTCTTCTGCAGTAGCGACGCCGCCCGCCGCAATGATAGGAATGGGACTAGCGCGGGCCGCCTGCCAGACCAGCCGGACGGCGATCGCATGAATCGCCGGCCCGCTCAGGCCACCGGTCACCGCTGCGAGAGCCGGTCTGCGCCGGGCAACATCCACTTTCATGGCAGGCACGCTGTTAACAAGAGTTATCGCCGTGGCCCCGGCCTCTGCAGCGGCCTGAACCATACCTGCGGTTTCGTGCAGCAGCGGAGGCAGTTTCGGGATGAGGGGGAGGTCGGTTTGTTCGGCGGCGGCGCGCACGACCTGCCGCAGAGCCCGGGGATCAGTCCCGAAATGTACGCCCCCGGCCTTTACGTTGGGGCATGAAACGTTCAACTCCAGAGCGGCGACACCGCTATCGTGCAGGCGGCGGGCGAGAGCGGCATATTCCTGGATGGTTTTGCCCCAGACATTTACTATGACGGGTATCTCGAGATCCCGGAGCCACGGCAGGTGGTTGCGCAGGAAGTAGTCCACCCCGGGATTTTGCAATCCTACCGCATTCAGCATTCCGCACGGGGTTTCCACGGTACGCGGCGGAGGGTTCCCCGGGCAGGGTTCCAGGGAAAGCCCCTTGACCACAATAGCCCCCAGCGCCCGATAGTCTACCAAGCCGCGGTACTCCCGTCCGTATCCGAACGTTCCCGATGCCGGCATGAAGGGGGACCGCAGTTCAAGGGGGCCGATCCGCACGGATATGTCGGGAGAATCCTTGGGGAAAGCTCTCTCTTTACCGGCGTTCATCGGGGCTCCTTTTCTTCTGCAAGGGCGTCCCAGTCAATCTCTTCACCGGAGAATACGGGACCCTCGGTGCAGACACAACGCCAGTCCGACTCACGCACTCTGACCACGCAACCCAGGCACGTACCGACGCCGCAGGCCATGTGACGTTCCAGGCTGACCCATGAGGAAACGCCATAGGCCTGGCTGATATGGACGACGCTCCGCAGCATGGGAATCGGACCGCAGGCAGCCACTGCCAGATCCGGCCGGCGCGGATGCTCCGCCAAGAGCCGGTCCAGGACAGACACCGCCGTTCCCTTCTCGCCGAAGCTGCCGTCTTCGGTTACCGGCATGAGGCGGCAGCCTGTCCGGCGGAGTTCCTCGATACACAGCAGTTCGGCGGAGGTCCGCGCGCCGTATACCAGAATAGACCCGGTGCCCAGTTGTCGGGCCAGCCTGTGGAGGGCCGCCACTCCGTATCCACCGGCCACCAACACCAGACGGCGGTCGGCCATCTCCCGGGGGAAGCCGTTACCCAACGGTCCCAGAATATCCAGTGGTGTCCCCGGGAGGCAGCGCGAGAGGGCGGCTGTGCCGCGACCGACGACTTTGTAGAGCAGCACGAGACGGCCTTCTGCGACGTCGAATATACTGAACGGACGCCTGAGTACTAGCTCCCGGTGTTCCGGAATACGGACCATTACAAACTGGCCGGGGAGGGAGGAGCGCCAGGAGATCTGGTCGCAGATTTCCACTTCCAGAAGGTAGTATCCGGAATGCAGGGAGATGTTCTTCTGGATTGTTCCGATCTGTTGGTCCACTTTGCGCAGGCCTCCGACTTTGCGCGGGAAGTTTGCGGGGCGGCGACGGAGGAGTCAACTGTTCACTGCGCTCGGATCGCGATTACAGCTCTTGACGAAACTCCGGATCCGGATAACGTGAACGCAGCGCCATTCAGCCGGAAGGGAGCGGGGGACGCGAATGGGATCGAAGGTGAAGAAGGGCAGGGGTAGCCAGAGGGACCATCCACCGTGCCGGGATTGTGATGCGCGTTGTTGCCGATATCTGGCCATTGAGATCGACAGACCCCGTACCGCGGCGGATTATGATGACATCCGTTGGTACCTGTTGCATCGGCAGGTGGCGGTATTCATAGATCATGACGGGATTTGGCACTTGGAATTTCGTTCGCGGTGCGAAGCCTTGGGGCCGGACAACCGCTGTACGATCTATGGTTGCCGACCGCGCATCTGCCGGAAGCATGGCGAGGAGAATCTTTGTGAATTTCATGCTTCACCCTACGCGGTATATATGCGGACGGTCGAGGATCTGGAAAGGTACCGGGCTGCCCGGTCGCGGTCGCGCAGAAAGAAGAAAGGCGAGCATCCCGGCCGGTGAACTGCAACTTTGGGGTATGCTTCCGCCGGCCGGTTTGCGGAGGGCGTTGCGGAAAAGGGGCTGGGTTGGCTTGGGGGGACGGTCATGCCCAGTCAGCCCTCTTTTTTGACTTTTTCCCAGATCTCGTCGAGTTCGGTGAGGTCACACTCCTCTGGCACGCGTCCCTCTTCGATCAGCATCTTTTCCAATCTTTGAAATCGTTCGCAGAAGCGGCGCACAGCAGACTGCAACGCTTCTTCGGCGTCGATCTGGAGACGCCGGCAGAGGTTGACCATGGCGAACAACAGATCTCCCAACTCCGATTCAAGCCCCTTGCGGTCCGGTGTCGCCAGTTCTTCTTCCACCTCGCTCAGTTCTTCCCGGATCTTCTCGAGTATTTGCGGGACGTCCGGCCAGTCGAAGCCCACCGCGGCCACGCGTTTCTGTATTTTCTGGGCCTTTTTCAGTGCGGGCAGAATACGGGGCAGTCCAGGGATGGCTGAGGACGGGGAATGCTTTTCGGCATGCTTGACCGACTCCCAGGTGGCGAGGGCTTCTTCCGGCGAGGAGGCGTTGCGAGTCCCGAAAACGTGGGGGTGGCGCCGGATCAGCTTTTGCTTGAGCGAGTGGATAACATCTGCCAGGGTGAAGATACCCTGCTCACTGCATATCTGGGATTGGATGAGCACCTGCAGGAGCAGATCGCCCAATTCCTCTTGAAGTGCTTGGGCGTCATTCCGTTCGATTGCCTCGACTACCTCACAGCACTCCTCCACAAGATTTGCTTTCAGGGACCGGAGAGTCTGCGCCCGATCCCAGGGGCATCCTTGGGGTGACCGAAGCCTGCGTACGGTTCTTACGAGCTCAGTGAAGGCCTGGGACAAGGAGGGATCGCTGGCTGTCCGCGTGGTCCGCCGCTTTCGGGACGAACCGGCTTGATACTGTTGACGTTCAGGCTGCAACGTAGGTGGAGCGGGTGAGTTCGTCGAGTATTGCGCCGGCATCCAGGGAGTCGAAGTCGTCAATGACCGCCTCGCTCCCCGAGAAGTCGTGAAATGCGGTGAAGCGGTCGGGGACGGCGATAACGCGCATTCCCGCGGCCAGGGCCGAACGGCAGGCATCATTGGTGCTGCAGAGTGCTATGCAACGGCGGGCGTTGACCGATATTTTGCGCGCCGCCTGTAACCACACGTCCGCGCCGGGAAAGAGCCGATCCGCGTCGGGGCTGGATATCAGGGCGACCCGGAATCTGTTCAGTTCCAGCTTCTCTACTAGTCGAGCGGCATCCTCATTTTCCAGGGCGGTTACCGCCGCCGGACGCAGGCCACGCTCGACCGCGGCTTGCAGCAATGCAACCAGGGCGGGTAAGAGACGACATTCTTGGGAGGCATAGAACATCCTCAATCCATCCCTGACATCCTGCTCCATTTTGGCAACAAAAGAGCTCTTGAGTCCGACCGCCGTCGCCACCTCGGCCGCGTCCATTTCGGGACGCGGTGAGTTTACCAGTCTGCAGAAGAGACCTTCGCTGAACTCCACCCCGTAGTCCTTCAGAAGGCTCTTATACACGTTGAACGCGGCTTCCCGGCCGGGAACCGCAAGAAACTCAAGCTCGAACATGAGACCGTAGACCGGGCTTTGAGTTTCGTCGGAAGCGGCGTCCTTGATGGACAGTGTATGAGTCGCCATTTACCCAACTCCTTGACCGTGCGGCTATTCTGCCTGAGATTGGATTTCTAGCCTCGAGCCCTACTGGCCGAATACCGGCGGTCTTTCCTGCCGGGCGGCATTCGGCGTCATTACTGCCGGGCTCCGCTGAACCGGAACACGCAACGCGGCAGTAATGTAGACGTCGCAATGGTTCCCGTCAAGCACGCGATCCGGTTTCCCCGGGGAAAGGATCGCCGGTCAAGCTAGGGACCCGCCATGAGCACCCGGTACATTCTCATTGGAGCTGCGGAGTAGTCATACCACACTTCGTTGGTGCTCGCGGCGGTGACAATGGCGAGGGTCTGCCATGGGTCCCCGAGAGAGTCCACATACTGGAGCTCGTAAGACAGGCCGGGAACAGCGGGCCAGGAAATGGTGACCGGGTCGCCCGGGGTAGCTGAGGAGACGACGAGCGGGGGAACGCCGGTACTGCCCAGCCTGTATGTCCAGTTGGTGGGCGACAGGGTGAACGGGCCGAAGATGGAACTGACGGCTCCCAGACGGTAGGAGCCCAAGGGCAGCAGGCCGAATTCGAAGGCACCCGAGGAGTCCGTCCAGGTTTCACTGAGAACGGCATCGCCGCTCTCGGAGCCGAGCAGAACTACCTGGGCCCAGTCGAGGGCTCCGGCGCTGTTGGTCAAGAGTCCCTCGATCTCACCCCCGCTGGCGATCGCTACGTCATCGATATACCAACCGCCCCCGTTCCCGCTGGAATCCGAAAGAAGCGTGAAGCGCAGGAAGACATTGGATTCATTGGCGATCTGATCGAGGGGAACCGCCACGAGGCGCCAGTCGCCGGTCGTATTCCAGGTGTCGTTGCGCGCCGGCATGATGGTGACGACATTGGTACCGGCTTCGCGATTTGCGATGTCGGCTGGCGTGCGTGGTAACAGCGCGTCGATCTGGACAATATCATCGGCATCGTGGAGGTTGAGCCATTCGTAGAAGATTAGGTAGAAGGTGTTGGAGTTGTTGGTGCAGGTAGCATCCACCGGCGGCCGCCGGAGGTTGAAAAGGGGAGAATAGAGTTCCGCACGTACCGAGTTGGGATAGCGCCCGTTGAGATCGGTTCCGAAGCACCACCGGCCGCTGTGGGCATAGGCGGGCACGGCGTCCGTGCCGACCGAGGAGGGATCCGGGCGGCCGAGTTCCCAGACATCGCCCGGTCCTCCACCTTCGCCGTCACGATGGTACCACAGATTGCTATATTGCGGCAGGTAACCGTCCACGCCGGTGGCAAAGACGTCGCCGGTGACGGGGGACTCGAGGGGATACCCCTGGTAGGGCAGGTTGAATACTCGAGCGTAATCGCTGGTGAAATCGCCTTCCGAGTAGGACAGGGCTTCCAGATCGGCCAGGGTTCCGCGGGTATCGCCGTCTGGGAGGACCGACCCGATACGGACGTAGCAGAAGGGGAGCTGCTCGTTGGTAGACGAGTTGGGCAGCAGAGCGTTGACCCGGGGATCGTGGCCTGCGGCAGGGCCGCCGACGGAGTGCTCCCAGCCGTCCGGGACGAGGTCTCCATCAGTATCCGGCGAAGTCGGCAGGGCTCCCATGCGCCCGCCGAAGAGGTAGGCCGCCGGGGTTGCGCAGCGGTTTTCCGGGTCGCCGACGAGGAAGGTGTTGGTGCCGTCCGGGTCGGGTGTTCCGCCCGCATTCTGGGCGAAAACGAAGGATGCGAAAGCGCGCGGGGAGGGTCCGGGTGAGAATTCTCCGGAGGGGTTTACGAGGATCCAGCGGGATGTGCGGTGATCATATACCCATGTGTCGTTGAAGTAGATCTTGCCGTCGGTGCCGCCGAAGAGCACCAGGGCGTTGGTCTCGTAGTCCATGCAGTAGGCGGAGTAGCCGCGGTCATACATGAATCCTCCGAAAAAGACCATGGCCGCTCCGCCCCGGGGAGCCGGCCGCTGGTTGTCGGCGAACACGGTGACCTGGTGCCAAGTCTGGAAGCTATAGGTCCACAGGTCGTTGAGAGGGGCGTGTTCGGCATTGAACCCTCCGAACAGGACCACGCGTTCGTTCACCGGGTCATAGACCATGGAGTGTCCCCACCGGGGCGAAGGCGACGGTGAAACGTCGATTTTCTCCCACAAGATGAGCCGGGGGCTTCCCACCGAAGAGGGGTTGCTGTAGCTGATTTCTCCCCCCAGATCATTCCAGACAGGAGTGCCCTCATAGGTATCACCGTATATCTTTTCACCGTCCATGCCGCCGAAAACCACAATCCGATCCCGCTTGTAGTCGTAGACCATTCCCAGGGACTTGCGCTCGGCGGGCTGATCCTGGGAGACCTGGAGGTGCGTTCCGAGTTGCCAGTAGGCATCCGACTTGTAGGACGGCAGATAGGTCACCTTGAGCACCGCCTTGCCCACATACATGTAGGCCTCAGCGCCGGTGCGGAGGCCCCACATGATGAATCCGCAGCTTTGGGCAGCCCAGCCGGAATACTGGACCAGTTCGAGGAATACGGGGGTAATATCGATGGAGGTGACGGTTGAGCCGTTGACAACTAGCGGGAAGGAGATCGGGGCGGTGAGCAGTTCTCCCAATCCGGATATGCGGTTGGTCACGGGGATGCCGTTGTAATCCCCGCTGGACTGGCCATCAGACCACAACTCGCCGACCAACTGCATATCGTTGGATGAAAGAGCCGTTGAGGTGAGATGAAGTTCGAGTTCGGCCTTCAATACCTGTTCACAATTGGTGCGGATGAAGATGTCGTCGAAAAACATGCCGTAGTAGTCATAGACCGGTGAGGGCACCTGCCAGGCGACCGACAGTTGACTCTCGCCGACGCGCAGGTAGAAATTGCTGCCGCCGATGGTTTCCCCGAAGACCAGGAAGCCGATACTCTCTTCCGCCCAGTTGGCCTGGGAGACGGCTTCAGCAACCAGCGCAGAAACGTCGAGGTTTGTGCTGATTGTTCCTATGGCGCTGCTGGCCAGCACGAAAGTCTGCGTGGAGCTGATGAACTGGCTGGCGATTTTTCTCCAGGTGGGCGGATCGGCGTCGTAGTCGCTGCTGGAGCGGCCGTCCACAAGCAATTCTGCGACGATACTCAACTGCGCGGTCGCGGCGCCGTAGCTGTTGAAGTTCATGTGGAGTGTCGCCGAGGCGATGGTTGAGCCGGACTCGATACCCAACTGGTCGAAGAACATGCCGTTGGTCACACCGGATCCGACGGCGACCGCTGAGGAGCCGGTGACGGCCGCATTGTTCCACCCTTCGGAAGCGACGTCCCATGATCCGGTCTGCTGGAGTCCTCCCGCGGGGGTGGCGATCGGGACTATGGTCTCCCCCTGCAAGGTCCCGTCATTGTTGCCTTCACTTTGAACCAGGGACCAATCGGTGACGGGTTCGTGACTGTCGGTGCTTTTGTAGTAGTGAGAAGGCATGGGGCGAGCGAAGTAGTACAAATTGGTCTTGTCCCAGCCACCCAGAATGAAAGTCCAGTCGAAACTGGAACGCTGGTAGCCGAAGTCCCAGGGACGCTCTTTGGGAAGACCGAAGGCCGTCGCACCGCACTGATAAGGTTGATTTTCATCGCAAGGGCACAATTCGGCCCGGCTGTCGTGGTATCCCAGCAACACAACAGCGGCCCCCTCACTCAGCCCGTTGGTGAGGCCGATGTCCCCCAGGCTACGCAGGCTTCGCACCCATGCGTTGGAGCGGATGACGAACTCCCAGATGTTGGTAAAGCGTTCCACGCCGTCCCGACCGCCCATGATGACGATCTGCCGGTTGTCCAGGAGGATGCTTTCGTAGGTATTGCCGGAGAACTCGAACGTCTTGGTTTCGAATACCGGATTGTATGCGGCAAGTGCCGCCCATCGCGGCTCAGGCAGGGGACTGTTGGTGTCGGGAACCACGCGCTGCCAGGAAGGCAGGGGTTGACTGGCGGGCCATACCAATCTCCACAGGTCGTTCAGGGCCTGGTCATAATGATTGGTGACCGCGGGTGAGCCGTCGGGATTCCGAGTGGCCGATTCGACTTCCCCCCACATGTCAGGCATGTCGGTTCCATCGGCCAGGTTGTCGAGATCCGAGTCCTGCACCACGGGACTGCACCGGAATGAACGATCTTCCTCGCCGTCCTTGAGGCCGTCCCGGTCGGAATCGGGATCCCAAGGATTGGTACTGGCTTCATTGATGGCGTTGGAATCCGCCCCTTCATGCAGGTGGAAGCGTACGCTGTATTCGCGGCCGTTGAACAGGCCGTCATGGTCTACGTCGCCCGAGGGGCCCAATACCGGGAATCTCGTCCGCATGCCGTCGGCGGTAGGAATCGGGTCCATGGGATGCAGGCCGAAAACGGCTTCCCAGCCGTCGGGCAAGCCGTCCCCATCGGAATCCGGATTGAATGGGTCGGTGGAGTAATCCCACACGACATCGGCATAGTCGGGATCGAAGGTCCCGGGGGGATTGCCGGCCAGACCGTTCTTGATGCGGTACTCTTCAAGGTTGGACAATCCGTCGCCGTCGTAATCCTCGTCGGCATCGTTGGGATCGTAGGGGTTGAGTGCCGGACTGCGGACATTGCCGAAATCATCCACTACTTCGAACTTGTCTGGCATACCGTCGCCGTCGGTATCCCAGTCGAGCGGCCCGTCCGGGTTCCCGTCGCCGTCGAGGTCTCCGGGTGGTTGGTTGCTGGGGAACTGGAAGAAGCCGCCGTCGAATTGTCCGTCGAGATCGCGGTCCCAGACTTCCTCACCATCCTTGAGTCCGTCGCCGTCGCAATCTGCGTCGTAAGGACGGGTGCCGTAGAGAAGGACCTCCGGACCGTCGGGAAGACCGTCCGCATCAGTGTCGTAAAGCTGGGGATCAGCGCCGCTAGCGAACTCGTCGCGGTTGACCAGTCCATCCCCGTCCGGGTCTTCATCCGCATCAGCAGGATCGGTTGGATTCAACCCATGGTCGTATTCCCATCCGTCAGGCATGGAATCGTTGTCACTGTCGTAATTGGTGGGGTCGCTCCAGTCGTTGGTGTTGGCGACATAGTCGGCTCCCAGAAACTCGCGCAGATTGTCGGCTCCGTCGCCGTCGGGGTCGTCATGAGCGGCGGAGCACTCGATAGGGTTGAGGCCCGCCGCGTGATACCGGAACTCGAACCCGTCCCACATGCCGTCACCGTCGGTATCTTGTTGGTCGGGCAACGGGTCCGCCAGAACGATGCTGCCGACATAGTGACCTTGGTCCACGGACCTCTCCGCAATTCCGGCGGGGACTGCGCTGAGCATGGTGAGGGCGGGCTCGACCCCCGGGACCGGCGGCGGTGGGTGACTCATGGTACCGGCTTCGAAACGGTCGCACTCAATGGCCGCGGCTACGTTGCCGGTGCCGAAGTTGTCGCTCCCGGAAAGGAAATGCCCCACGAACCGGATGGGCACCGTGTCGCCGTTTTCCACGATATTGCTCGCCGCGGTGGAATAGGCCAGCAGGTTGGTGAATCCATCGAAGCCCAGTTCGTCGCCGTCGGACACGCCGTCACCGTCGCTGTCCGCCTCGAAGGGATTGAGGAAAACATTGAACAGGCGGAACTGTTCGTACTCGAAAAGGTTATTCAACCCGTCGCCGTCGGGGTCGTCTTCACGGTGATAAAGGAAAACGTTCGTATAGCCGGCAACCTCAATCGCGTCGCCGTCGAGATCGAAGTCGGCGTCGGCCGCCTCCAAGACGAACTCGGCTTGGTTCTCCACGCCGGAGGCGACTACGATCCGACGGGCGGGAGCGATGGCATACCCGTCCTTGTAGACGGAAACGAAGTGGAGTCCCGGTTTCAGCCTGTCGATGCGGGTGGGGGTCACGGCCGTATAGCCCCAGGATACGTCGTTGGAGGAAATCACCTGTCCGTCGACAAGAACGGTCGCGCCGGTTACCTCATTCCCGTTGATGTCCTCGGTTGTGACCAGCAGGAAACCGGGATTCGCGATGACCTCGTTGGTGGAGAAATCCACCCGCACCCGTCTGCCCAGAGGAATCGTGACCTCGCGGGGGGAAAGCCAGAGTCCGCCGTTGGTATGCGCCAGATTGACAAGATGTCGTCCGGCGCGCAGGGGAATCAGGGCGGGTGCCTCCCGGCCGGTATCACGTCCGTCCACCCAGACGCGGTAGGCCGAGTCGGTCGGTGCAGTGACATACAACCTGCCTTGGCCCTGATTAGTAGCGAAAGCCACGATGGTTAGTTCCCCTTCGCGCGCGGACACGAGCGCCCACGGCAGGGCGTCGAAGTTGGTGCCCAGCTGCAGAACGTGTTCGCCCGACATCAGATCGGCAAATACTGCCGGCGGCACGGGGTTGGTAAGCCAGTCGGGATGATTATCGGCCAGCAGGATGTTGGTGCTGGTTGTGTAGGCGGTGAGGGCGGCCACGGGGGGTATGTTGGTATCCAGGTTGGTCACCCCGTTCCATACGGAGGGACAGTAGAAATTCAGGGTTACCGGATAGGTCAGCCCCGAGGGATCTTCCAGCACGACTCCCAGGCGCGCACGGGAAGACCCCTTTTCGATTTCGAAATGGCAAACGGCCGTTGCGCCGGCATCCGTGAGATCCAGGTAACCGGAGGGCCCCACCTGATCGCGGTGGAAGACACCGGGATTGAGCTCATTTCCGAATGCGTAGGCCGCCGAGAACAAATCCCCGTTATAGAATTCGTCTCGATAGCCGGGCATGGAAACCTTCAGGTAGTATTTCCCTTGCGGCAGTCCCGCCAGGAAATACGATCCGTCGTCCGCCGTGATCGCGCGCCCGAGAATCTTTCCGGGATTTATGAACCGGTGGCCGCTGATCGCATTGGTGATGCCGCCGCGTCCCAGGGCCAACACTTCGGCGCCGGGCACCGGACGGCCGTTTATGTCGCGCACCCAGCCGGTGAAGGCGACGCCTTCGTAAATGCGCACATCGTCTACAAACCATCCGGCGAAATAGTTGTTGATGTCATTCTGTGCAGAGAAGAGGAATCGAACGGAGACATTGCTCATTCCGGCGAACCGGGAAAGGTCGGCCACGCGGCTGGTCCAGGCGCCGCTGTCACCGGAGAGGGTATCACTGACCACGTACCAGTTGCTGTCGGCTCCCCCCCGCGCCTGAACCAGGACGATATCCCATGCCGGCTCGGTCTGGTAGTACTCGTTCCAGGCGACGAAAAGGTTGGATACTGTCCGGGCATCAATCAGAGGCGATTCCAGAGCGCACTGGATGATCGAGCCGGTGCTGTAACCGGCGGCGGGATTGGTTCCGGTGGGATCTATGGCCATGCGATAGCACGTAGTGGTGGAATGATCCCAGAGATAGTGAACTGCATTGCTCTTGGGGGCGGGCTCCGCGGAGGAAAGGTGCCAGAAGTCATATGGATGGTTCCCGTCGGTCCAGTAATGCGTCCAGTCGGCTCGGGTGGGTGAGCCGGGCTCGAAGTCCTCGTAGAGCAGTATGTTGAAATTAGTGAGGGGGGCGGCGGGGGAATCCCAGCCCAGTTGGAATGTGTCGCCGTCGCTCACGAAGCTGTCGTTGCTGTCGGCGTCCACCGGGCTGCTGCCCACGTACAGCTCGAACCCGTCATCCAGGCCGTCGCGGTCGGTATCCGCCAGCGAGGGGTCGGTGCCATGGATACCGATTTCCTCTCCGTCGCTGATGCCGTCGGAGTCACTGTCGGCGTTGAGTGGATCACATCCGTAGGCGAATTCATTGCTGTTGTTGAGGCCGTCCCCATCGGCATCCAACGCTCCATCGGAAGGGTCGACGGGATTGAGATCGTTGAACATTTCCCAGCCGTCGGCCATGCCGTCGCCGTCGGTGTCGGACAGGGTGGGATCGGGTCCGATGCGGTTGGTAGGGCCGGCGGGATCACAGAGGCCGCCTCCTGCCAGGTATGTATTTGAGTACCACCACTGGAATTCTTCCAGGTTGGAGGCCCCGTCGCCGTCGGGGTCCGCGTCAGGCGCCTGGTCGGGATCACCGTCTCCGGTGGTGGGGGTGCGATAATTCTCTTCGCCGTTGTCCAGAGGATCCAGCCAGAACGAGTTGGTGTGGGCCGGATTGTTGGTGGAGTAGGTCCACTCCCAGCCGTCCCACATCTGGTCAAGGTCGCTGTCCGCCAGACAGGGTCCGGTTCCGGCGGATGACTCCAGACTGTTGATCAGGCAGTCGCCATCCGTGTCACCGGTGCCGGATATGGGACCCGCCGCCTGCATGACGGTATTGGCTTCCATCAGCCCGTTAGAGTCTTCGGCGCGCACACCGAAACACCAGACCTGGTCGTTGGG
>DTYT01000193.1 GCA_012961745.1 Kiritimatiellia bacterium
AGGTTCGATGCCAAGGGAGCTCGCAAGTTCGCGCGGGTCACGGAAGATCATGCGCCCGGAGGCCCGAAGAATCCCAGTGCTACCGGACGGCACTATCTGGCCATCGTGCTGGACGGCACCCTCTATTCGGCTCCCTTCATCAAGACTCCGATCTACGGAGGGGAAGCGGTCATCGAAGGGGACTTTACCGCAGAAGAGGCGCGCGATCTGGCCATCGTGCTGCGGGCCGGCGCGCTACCGGCGCCGTTACGGATAGTTGAAGAGCGGGCGGTGGATCCGACTCTGGGACGGGACTCGATCCGCAGCGGCAAGCGGGCGACCATCATGGCAGGTGCGGCCGTAATGGTATTCATGCTGCTCTACTATCGCCTGGGCGGGCTGGTGGCCGACGGAGCGCTCATCCTCGACCTCGTGCTGCTTCCTCTGGGAATGATGATCGCGTCCGGATTTCTCGGCCTGCTTACCGCCGCGCAGTCGGTGGGTAACGCCCGGATTTCACTTCCCACTCTGACTCTCCCGGGGATTGCGGGTATCGCCCTGACGGCTGGCATGGCGGTGGATGCCAACGTACTGATTTTCGAGCGGATACGGGAGGAGTTGCGGGGCGGCAAGAGGATATGGAGTGCCATTACGGCCGGGTATGAGAAGGCGTTCCGGACCATTCTGGATGCGAACGTAACCACCATCATCACCGCCGTGATCCTTTTCTGGCAGGGATCGGGCCCCGTCCGGGGATTCGCGGTTACTCTGACTGCGGGCATCCTGGCGAGTATGTACACCGCGCTGGTGGTCACGAGGATGCTGTTCCACCTGATGGTGGGATATTTCGGACTGAAGAAAGTCCGGATGATGCAGTCGTTCACTAAACCTCAGTTTGACTTTCTCGGCAAGCGCGCGGTGGGGATACTGCTGTCTCTGCTGGTGATTGCAGGCAGCTGGACCGCATTCGTTATCAAAGGCGAGCGGAATCTGGGAGTGGATTTTACGGGGGGGCGCTCGATTACCTTCGGGTTGGCGGAGCACCTCCCGGTTGAAGAAATACGTGCGGCGCTGGAGAAGGCCGGGATCGGTGAGGCGCAGATACAGTACGTGAAGAGGATCTCGGCGGATCCGGAGGCCCGAAAAGCAGAAAACCTGGAAGTGCGCGTCGCCTTCGATGCCGGGGACCGGGCGCGCGAGGCGCTGTTGTCACGCTTCGGCGACCGCGGTCTGAGAGTTCTGCAGGAAGACAGTATCGGACCCAAGGTGGGTCGGGAACTTCAGAAAAAGGCGGTCATGGCGATCGGCTTTGCTCTGGTAGGGATTGTGATCTATATCACCTTGCGCTTCGAATTCGGGTTTGCCATGGGGGCGATCGTAGCGCTGGCCCATGATGTGCTGATTACGGTGGGGGTGTACTGCCTGTTCGGAAGGCAGTTGAGTCTCCCGATTATTGCGGCGTTGCTGACGATTGTGGGCTATTCGGTAAATGACACCATCGTGGTCTTTGATCGCATTCGTGAAAATCTGCGCCTGAAAGGAAGTGGTGCATCGTACATTTCCATTGCGAATTCCAGTATCAATCAGACGCTCAGTCGCACGCTGTTGACTTCCTTGACCACGCTGCTGAGCGTGGGTATCCTGTTGCTGTTCGGCGGCGGCGCGATTAACGACTTCGCGTTGACCCTGTTCATCGGGATAGTGGTGGGCACATACTCCTCGGTCTTTGTCGCCACGCCGGTTACACTGCTGTGGCATCGTGAAAAGGGCCCCACAGGAGGGAAAAGCGCTGCCTGATCTTTTGAGTTGCGGCCGACTGGCCTTCGGGCTATATTGCGCCGCCTGACAGAGGAGTGGGCATGTCCAAGGTGTGTCAGATCTGCGGTAAGCGTCCGGTAAGCGGGAGGAGGATAGTCCGGCGTGGACTGGCGAAGAAGAAGGGCGGAATCGGTCTGCATACTACCGGCGTGAACCGGCGGCGCTTTCTGCCGAACCTCCAGCGCGTCCGCGTGCGCGATGAAAGGGGCGGCGTGCGGCGGATGCGGGTGTGCACGGCCTGTATCCGCTCGGGCCGCGTCAGCAAGGCGTGATCGGTGCTTGCCCGCGCGGGCGCGAACGTGGGTGGCCCATGCCAGGGAAAACTCCAGAGAAGGCCGAGCTCAGATTCGGTGAAAAGTCATGGGAGTTGCCCGTGCTGAAAGGCAGCGCGGGGGACATCGCGCTGGATATCCGATCCCTGCGGAAACAGTCGGGCATGGTGGTCTTCGATCCCGGTCTTGCCAACACCGCATGCTGCGCCAGCCGGATCTGTTTCGTAGACGGGGAGAAGGGACGGTTGTTCTACCGCGGGTATCCGGTGGAATACCTGGTCGAGAACCACGAATTTGTGGAAGTAGCCTACCTCCTGGTACACAGTCGGCTTCCGGATCCGGATGAACGCCTACGCTTTTCGAAGCTTCTCAACCGCCATTCCTTGATTCACGAAGACATGCAGCACTTCTTCCGGAACTATCCCGAAGGTGCTCATCCGATGGCTATCTTGTCGGCGATGGTGGTCTCCCTGTCTACCTTCTACCCGGAGCTTGAGGCCAGCGCAGAGGAGGAGATCGACGTCACCGTCACCCGGCTTCTTTCGAAACTGCGTACGATCGCGGCCTTTTCCTATAAGAAGTCCGTAGGAGAAGCCTTCGTGTATCCCAGCCACAGGCTCAAGTACTGCGAGAATCTGCTTAACATGATGTTCTCCTCGCCGGTAGTCGACTACCAGCTTGATCCGGTGGTAGTCAGGACTCTGGACCGGGTGCTGACTCTTCATGCTGATCACGGGCAGAATTGCTCGACCACTACGATGCGAACGGTGGGTAGCGCCGGTGCCAATCTCTATGCCTCCGTGGCCGCCGCGATCTGCGCCCTGTGGGGCGACTTGCATGGGGGGGCCAATCAGGCGGTCGTCGACATGCTGGAGCGCATTGCAGCCGACGGTGGTAACGTTGAGCGGGCGGTCGAGGATGCCAAGAGCGGTGATCGGTCCCGGAGGCTCATGGGATTCGGGCACCGCGTCTACAAGGCGTATGATCCGCGGGCCAGGATCGCCAAGAAACTTTACCATGACCTGGCCCGGCATCTCGAGCTCGACGACCCCCTTCACGAAATAGCTGTGAGGTTGGAGGAAAAGGCCCTTACTGATCCGTACTTCACGGAACGCGGTCTCTATCCGAACGTCGATTTTTACACCGGACTGATCTTCCGCGCCATCGGTGTCCCGAGGGACATGTTCACAGTGATGTTCGCCCTGGGACGGCTTCCGGGCTGGATTGCACATTGGCTCGAGCAATATTCGAGTACCGAGCGGCGGATAGTGCGGCCGCGGCAGCTTTACGTTGGACCGGATCCCCGTCCGCACCGAACCTCGCCATCCTGATTTCCTGCTCGGTCGTCCGGCAGGGGTAGGCCAAGCCGCCGGACCGTGTTGTGTACGTGGCTGCCCTTCCAGTAGACCCGGCCGCATCCGGGACATTTCCGAAGCGGCAACCTGCGGTTGAGCACGTCAACCGGCACGCGATCGAGTTGCTGTTCCGGGTCGGTAACCGGGGCCAGCGGCAGATTGCACAGGACGCACCGCGAGAAAGCGCCCTCCAAACCCAGTTCCAGCTTCCCGACCACGAAACGGAACTGCTCAACCGGGTGCTCGGGCACCACATAGAGCCAGTGGCGGGGTTCGGGATATTCATCGCTGAGATGACGGTTGCGGGTCAGGAAGATACGGTCGTCACGGTTGCTGATCGTAATGAGTTCATGCGTACGGAACTTGCGGCTCCAGAATACGTCATAGCCCGCCAGGCGGAGGTAACGTCCCAGTCGGATAACCATGTGATCCACAGTGAATCTCGGCGCCGAGAACGCAGAAAATCCCTGGCCAGCGCCGGGTGTCATTCCTCCACCGTTACGGTTGTCTTCCCTCGCATGTCTGACTAGAATTATCTGGGTTGGGGTGAGCGATGGCCAGTCAGAAGAGGAAGAAAAGCCTGACCCGTAACCACCGGGTGGAAATCGAGTTTCTGGAAGCAGTGCGGCGCAGATGTCCCGGCAAGCTCGACGTGCTGCATGCTCTGGGTGACCTCTACACCCGGGTCGGCAAATATCAGGAAGGATTGAGGGTTGACGAGCAGTTGGTTTCGCGTTGTCCCTCGGATCCCTTCGTTTGGTATAACCTGGCCTGCAGTTATGCACTGGTGGGGGATCGGGAGCGGGCGATGGGGGCGCTGAAGAAGGCGGTCGATTTGGGATACGATGACTTTGAATGGGCACAGGAAGACGGCGATTTGGACTCGTTGCGCAAGGACCCGGAGTTTACCAGTCTGCTTGAACGGATGAAGTTGATCCAGGCCAAGCGGGAGTCGGGGCATGACTGAGTGGTCGGCGCAGGACTGCAACCGAATCGTAGTGGTGCAAGGCGATATAACCCGCGAGAACGTGGACGCGATCGTAAACGCCGCCAACCGGAGTTTGCTGGGCGGTGGCGGAGTAGACGGAGCGATCCACCGGGCGGCCGGGCCGGGGTTGCTCGAAGAGTGCCGGCAACTGGGAGGTTGTGACACGGGGCAGGCAAAAATCACCCGGGGGTACCAGCTGCCGGCGGAGTGGGTTATCCACACCGTCGGACCCGTCTGGCGTGGGGGCACTCACGGAGAAGCCGATCTCCTGGCTTCATGTTATCGGAACAGCCTGGCACTGGCCGTGGGGAAGGGCGTGCGGCGGATAGCTTTTCCGGCCATCAGCACCGGAGTCTACCGCTTTCCCCTGGAACGGGCTACACGGATTGCGGTAAGGTCAGTACTGCGGTTCCTATCGGCGGAACCGCGAATCGAGGAGGTGCGCTTTGTGTGTTTCGACAGCAGGACCTACACCGTCTACCGGGAGGTGGTGGATGAGTTCTGCAGCGAACCGTGCCCGTGAGGGAGATGGATTGTCCACTGCCAAGGAGGGAGAGGCATGAGATTGTCCAAGACTGCATCCGGAGGGTTCGTCTTGATCGTGGGGCTCCTGCTTCGGGTTCCGGTCACAACCGTGGCCCTGCCGGCAGGTGATCTCCGATACGGCCTGTACCGCAGCGCAAGGACCGGGTGGTCACCGGTGCCGGCGGTATGCTTCTCGGACCTCCTTCGAGGTGTGCACGTGGTTGCCTATCGCACGGACGCTGCCTGTGCTTTCGATATGATTCTTTCACCGGGTGTGGAAGTGGAGCGTCTTTCCTTGAGCCTTCCCGGCTGGCGCCTGCTGCAGGTGACGGCCGACTCGGCAGTATGGATGAAGGGAGATCGTCTGCTGGTATGCCGTGCTCCGCTTGCATACCAGGTACGGGGGAGGTCGGTGGTTCGTCTTCCGGTGGGCTTCCGCCGCCAGGATGAGGCGGTGGGTTTCTGGGTCCTCGGGTACGACCCCCATCATCTCCTGGTTATCGACCCGGAGATTCTCCATCTCTCCTATGCCGGGGATGCCCTTCGGGATGCCCTCACTGCGGTCACTGTAGGTCCGGATGGCAGCACCTTCATGGCGGGGGAGACCACCGTGGGCGGGACCGTGGACGCCTTGGTGATCAAGGTTTCGCCATCGGGAACCAATATTGAATACATGACCGTCATCTCGGGTAGCAGCAACGATGTCGCGACCGGCATTGCAGTAGACGATTCTGGCGAAGTGGTGGTATGCGGGTACACCGCATCGACCGATTTCCCGGTGATCAACTACGTGCAGGGAACCAATGCTGGCGGTTACGATGCCTTCCTGATCAGACTGGACGGTTCGGGGTCGAATCTCCTCTTTTCGAGCTACCTGGGTGGGCGCGAGGATGACTTCGCACGGGATGTGTGTATTACGCCGGGGGGAACGATAGCGGTTGCGGGATATACTCTTTCCGACGACTTCCCGCTGCGCGCGGCGATTCAAACCAACCTCCTCGGCGATCGTGATGCGTTCGTGACGATGTACACTTCCAATTTCAGCAGTATGCCGTTCAGCACCTACCTGGGCGGCGATTCGCGTGAATATTGCTTTGGCGTCGCTTCCCGCTCTGCAGGCGCCGTTGCAGTCTGCGGCTATACTTACTCCTCCAATTACCCGACCACCGCCGGCGCGTTTCAGACCGACCTGGTGGGGGAGGCAGACATATTCGTGTCGGGGGTGTCGGCAGGGGTTCTGGAATATTCCACCCTGGTGGGCGGCAGCGGCACCGACATGGGGCGGGATATCTCCTGCGGCACGGCGGGCGAACTCAGTGTCGTAGGGAGGACGGATTCAGCGGATTTCCCGGTGCTGGGCGCGTTTCAGAGCGACGCGGCGGGTGATTCCGAAGCGTTCATACTCCAGTTGGCGCCAGCCGCCACCTCGCTGTGGTTCTCGAGCTTCTTGGGCGGAACGTACGCCGACATGGGCTTGGGGATCACCGCCGATACGGACGGGCGGCTGCACATATGCGGGTATACGCGTTCCAGCGATCTGCCCGTTGTTCTGCCGGTACAGAACGGGAATGCCGGATGTTACGACGGATTCGTAGCCGGCGTGGATCCGGGGGAGGGTGAGCTGTTGTACTGTACATATCTGGGGGGATCTTTGACCGACAGGTGTGCAGCGGTGGCAGTACAGACCAACGGCGGTGTGGTGATAGCCGGGTTCACGGATTCTCACGACTTGGCGGTTACCAATGCCTTCCAGTCAGCCTACGGTGGAGCCGGGGACGGCCTTTTTGCATGGTTGCCCTTGTATCCCCTGCCAGTGAAATTCACCGCCTGCAGCCTGACCGGAACCGAGGTCAGGATGACCTGGCGGGGAGCTCGGGGATGGCGCTTCGCCGTTGAAGAATCGGCGAATCTGCAGGGTGGGGAATGGTCCGTGGCCGGCACCAACGGCAGCCTGCAGGGAATGGACGGCCCCATGGGCGCCTCGGTCGGTGCGGCCGAAACGCGGAATTTCCGGCTGGTAGCCCGCTAGGCCCCCGCTCTTGACGGAAGCTTACCGCCGGGGTGGAGCGGTGGACTCCCTGACAACCAGCCTGGGGGGAATAAGTGTAGTCGTGGGGGGGTGGGAAGGATTGGATATCCGCTGCGCTATTCTTTGCACGGCGATGCTTCCCATGAGCCCCTTGTCGACGCGGATAGTTGTCAGGGGCGGTTGAGTGGCAGTGGCCCAGGATGTATCGTCGAAGCCGACGATGGAAATGTTGTCGGGGACTTTGAGCGAGCTTTCGGTATATACCGCCTGGATCCCGCCAGCCGCCATCTCGTCGTTCATGAAGAAGACCGCGGTGGGCGGCTCTGCCATCTTTAATACCTTCCTCATGGCTTCATAGCCGCCTTCACGTTGAAAGTCTCCCGGGATTACGGTCATCTGGCTGTGAGGTATATCAAAATGATCCAATGCTTCGTACACACCGCTGAGCCGCTCTTGAGACACGGGAAGGTCGGTTTCGCCGGTTACGACCGCGAATGTGCGGTGTCCCAAGCTGATCAGGTGTTCCATAGCCTGGTAGCCGCCAGCGCGGTTGTCGAGGACCACCGTGTCCACGGGGACCGAGCGCAACTGATAGTCCAGAAGGGCGGCCGGCGGACCCTGTTCGATCATCGTCGTCAGGGCGGTGGGATCGAATCCGCCCAGATAGATGGCGCCATCGAGGTTGGACTGCAGGACCATGTTGAGGATCTTGATCTGGGGCTCGACGTAGCGGACCGGCAGAATAACCAGGCTTCCGTTCACACGGCTGAGCTCCGCGCGGATTCCCTCGATGATCTCCATGTGATAAAGACCCGTGTTCCCGGGCACCATGACATGCGAGATGAGGCCGATCGTCAGCAGTTGGCCCTCCCCACGCGGCCGGGCCGCTCGGCTGCGGCGTTCGGCTACGTAGGTCC
Organism: Kiritimatiellia bacterium; assembly: GCA_012961745.1. Lineage (GTDB taxonomy): Bacteria > Verrucomicrobiota > Kiritimatiellia > B70-G9 > B70-G9 > B70-G9. The sequence goes on from DTYT01000193.1 coordinate 7,884, forward strand.
CTTGGGCGGGAACCGAATATATCAGGCCCCGGTTCGCGAGCTCGTTGAAAGCCCGGCGAACTGTTACCTTGTTGACCGCGTACTTGGCGGCGATTGTGTCCATGGACGGCAGGCGTTCGCCAGCCTGGTAATGGCCTTCCTCTATCTGCTTGGCGATGATGTCGGCCAGCTGGCGATAGAGAAAGCGGCGCTCCCGTTGCGCGCGCGAAAGATGCATCCGGTCTTTATCCTGTGGCTTGTCCATTTTCATTTCCGTTTGCCGTGGCAACCTGTATGACACCTAAATGTATACTAGATTACCCGGGTCCTTGCAAGCGAAAAAATCATTGGTATGAGTCAGGGATAAGGTAACGCGGGGGAGTGCCGGGATCGCCCGGCGCACGATTATCCCTTCACGGGTGAGGGCGGTGGTGTATGGTAGGGGGCAGCCGAGTAGAGCGCGCGGGGCGTGAGGTGGTTACATGGAGCCAAGGGGTACACACCAGCGGCATAGATGGGGCCCTTGCGGGTTCCTGGCGACGCTGGTGATAGCCGGATTTCTCGGTGCGCCGGACATTCAAGGGGCGGCATCGGAAAAGAAGGTCAGGTGGCGGCTGGTGTTCGAGGACCAATTTTCGGGGGCGGCGCTGGATCGGCGGCGATGGCGAATCGAGGATACCGCTCCCAATAAGAACAACGAGTTGGAATACTACGCACTGGACGAAGTGTTTGTCAGCAACGGGTGCTTGGTTCTACGCAGTCGGCGCCGCGAGTACGGCGGGCGGGAGTTCACCTCGGGCCTGGTGGACACCCGGGGACGGGTAGAAGTGGCTTTCGGACGGTTCGAAGTCCGTGCGCGGCTCCCCGGAGGGCAGGGTATCTGGCCGGCGATCTGGATGCTTCCGGCCGGTGGAGAATGGCCGCCGGAAATCGACATCGTCGAGTTGCTGGGCGACCGTCCGCGTACGGTACACATGACGGTACATTGGGGACACTGGCCCCGGGTACTCTCGGACGGTGGGCAGTACAGCGGTCCTGATTTCACATCTGATTTTCACGTGTTCCGGCTGGATTGGCTGCCAGGGAAGGTGGTGTGGTATGTGGACGGGGTGCCGCGGTTCGAAAGTTCACAATTCGTGCCCCAGAGACCGATGTACCTGATAATCAACACGGCGGTGGGCGGTGACTGGCCGGGGGAACCGGATGATACGACGGCCTTTCCGGTCATGCACCTGGTGGATTATGTCAGGGTCTACATGCCCGAAGAGGCGGAGCGCAGCTATCTCATGCTGTCGGCGGCCAATGGATGGGTGGATGTCTCGCCTTTCCGGTTCGTCTTCTCAAAAGACGAGCGCGTCCGCCTGAAGGCCGTACCGGAGATAGGATATCGCTTCTGCGGCTGGAGTGGTGATCTGGCGGGCGGGGAGAATCCGGCGACCGTCGGCATGCAAAGCAACCGGGTGATCCGGGCCCGGTTCGAGAAAGATCCCCAGGGACCGATCCTCCTTTCCCGGGGGGCGAAAGTGAGGGCCTCTTCCGTCGAAGCCGAGGGTCTGGAAAGTAGGAATGCGGTGGACGGGGATCTGCAAACCCGATGGTCCTCATCCTTCTCGGATCGGCAGTGGATCATCGTGGATCTGGGCCGGGTACGCCGGGTTTCCGATCTGAAGCTGGTTTGGGAGAGAGCCCATGCCGACTGCTATGAGATCCTGGCGTCTGTGGACGGGAAGCAGTGGCGTCGGATCCGACGGGTAGTGGGGAGTAGAGGCGGCACGGAACGGTTTCGCAATCTCGACCAGAGGGCTCGTTTCATCAAGTTGAGTTGCTTCAAGCGGGCCACGCAGTGGGGCTATTCGCTCTGGGAGTTGGGAATCTACGGAAAGCCGGAGTGATGGGCTCGAACGTGCGTCGTGCGGGGAGAACTGACTTTCTGCTTGGATGGATTCGGCGACGTGTGCTACTTTGCGCCCGGATCGAGATCTGGACGTCCCCATGTCGCCGAGTCGAATAGGTCTTGCAGGAGGATTCCGGGTTCTGCTGGCGCTTGCCGTGGTGGGTTGTCCCCTGAGCTTTCCGGTGCCCCTGTGGGCGGAATCCCCCCACCGGACCGGGACCGCGGCGACAGTGGGAGAGGTGGAAATACGTGCCGACCGGCTGGAATACGAAGCCGGACGCGACCTGCTGGTGGGTATTGGCAACGTTGTCGTACGGAAGGGAAACGAGGAGCTTCGGGCCGATTGCATATCAGTCAATACTCGAACCCATGATGCCTATGCGACCGGCAACGTGGTGTTCCAGAGGGGGCGAAGTATTTGGCGGGGCGAAGAGCTCTCTTACAATTTCAAGACCGGCATCGGCGATTTCGGAGCTTTCAATGCCTACGTGGAGCCTTATTATATCCGCGCCGCCGACTCCCAGCGCGTTTCACCCGAGGAATATGTACTCACGGATGTGATAATAACCACTTGTGAGAGCGAGCGGCCGGATTTCTTCATACGGGCGTCATCTGCGCGGATATTCGGTGAAGAGCGATTGCGGGCGCGGAATGTGGTGGTGTTTCTGGGGCCGATCCCCATTCTTTACCTGCCCCTGTGGAGCCAGAAGTTGCACCGGGAGAAGACCAACCTGGACGTAGTGCCCGGCTATTCCAGTAAGATGGGTTATTTCGTTCTTACCGCCTACAATTACCGCCTGAGTCCTTCCGTGCGGGGGGCGACCCGTCTGGACTACCGCTCGCGTCGCGGTGTGGGGGTCGGGCAGGATCTATGGTGGCAGAGCGCAACCGGGGGATGGTCGGGCAAGTTGCAGGCTTACCATACGAGCGATGACAAGCCTTACGAGAACGACGAGCAGGAAGAGGAAGATCTCGGTTTGGTAGACTCCAGCAGGTACCGGATCAAGCTGGAACATCGGCATCAGCTCACGCCCCGGGATTATGTTGTCGTTGAGGGACATTATCTCAGCGATCCGGACGTGCTGGAAGATTTCTTCAATAAGGAATTCAGGCATACCCGTCAGCCGGAGAATCGGGTGACGATCCGTCACCGGGGGGACTACTTCACCGCCGGATTGCAGCTCAATGCACGGCTGAACGATTTCTACGAGAACGTGGATCGATTGCCGGAAGTGACGGTTGATATCCCGCAACAGGTGATCCCGGGCACTCCCTTCTATCTGCAGGCGGAGAATTCGGTGGCCTACCTGCGCAAGGTCCACCCGGACTATTCGGACCGGTCCGACTACGACGCGTTGCGTGCGGATTCCCACCCGGTGATCAGCTATCCCACGAGACACTTCGGCTTTCTGAACGTGATACCGGAAATAGGCGGCCGCTTGACATGGTACTCCGCTTCCCGTCAGGAGCGGTCCGTGACCAACCCGGTGGCGGTGACGACGACGAACGTGGAGGGGGGTGTCACCAGCGTGGTGGAATCGGTCAGCAATCAGGTGGATACGGTCGTTGAGGACGCCGGGGCCGTGACCCGAACCATGATCGAGCTCGGCTTGGAGGCGTCCTTCAAGGCATTCCGGGAATTGGTCCCGCCGGCCCGCAGTGCGGGGGGATTGCGTCACGTGGCGGAGCCCTACACCCGTTATACCTATGTTCCGGAGCCCAGTGTGACAGAAGATGAGCTGTATCAGTTTGACCGGATAGACCGGTTGGGCAAGGAGCATCATCTGCGCCTCGGGATGCGCAACAAGTTGCAGACCAAGCGGTGGGGACGGATTGAGGACCTCATAGACGCGGACGTGAGCGTGCTTTACCGGATTGAGAAGGAGAGAGACCAGGATTCCCTGGGGCCCTTGGATTTCGCAGTGGAGCTTTCACCCGCGAGATGGTTCTTCTGCGATTTCGACGGCCGCTACGACCTGAACGACTCCGAGTTGGACCGGCTGAATCTCAGCGCTACGATGCGGCATGTCTGGGTAGGTGATGCCGGGGTGGAATACGTATACCGGCGGGACCGCCGCAATCTGCTGGGTGCCAGCGTAAACCTTTTTCCCCGAGCGGACTGGAGCCTTTCCACGTACTGGCGGTACGACTTCGATGACCAGCGCCTCGAAGAGCAGTCGTATTACATCCAGCACAAGACCGAATGCCTGGGCTTGGGCATCGGGTACGAGGGCCGGGGGGACGAATGGACCATCTGGGCGCGGATCTGGCTGCTGGCTTTCCCCGAAAGCATTATCGAGCTCGGGCGGTGACAGTCCGACATGATGCAGCATGACTTCTCGCGCGCAAGAAAACTGCCTGGTAACCGGCGGGGCGGGTTTTATCGGCTCGCATCTGGTGGAGGGCCTGCTTCAACGCGGCTGGAGCGTGAGAGTCCTTGATAATCTCAGCTCCGGGAATCTCGAGAACCTCCGGAACATGCTGGGTGAAATCGATTTCGTCGAGGGGGAT
>DTYT01000194.1 GCA_012961745.1 Kiritimatiellia bacterium
ATGGCCTCGTTCAATGCCGCTTGTCGGGCCTATGAGAAGGGAGATTATGAACACGCATTGCAGATGAATATGCGGATCATCCAAAACGGGTTCATCTCCGCCGCGCTTCTGTATAATATCGGAAACTGTTACTTCCGGGTGGGGGATCTCCCCCGGGCCATCCTTTACTACCGGCGCGCTTGGTATCTCGCTCCGTCCGATGTGGATATCACCGCCAATCTTACCTTTGCCCTCCGCGCGCTCGGTCTCGAACCGCTCCGCAGTAACCGGGCATTCGGCCTTCTCCGATACCTGTCACTGCCTCACTGGGCCATGGTCCTCGTGGCGGCGTACTGGATCATCTGCTTCCTTCTTTCGGCAATGCTATGGAATCCACGCCTCCGGCGTATCGGCAGGAAACTTGTTTTGGCGGTGGCCCTCCTGGCCCTCCTGGCCTCGCTGGGACTCGGCTCCCGGCTGCCGCTTCTCCTGGATCCCGAAGCCGTAGTAGCCGCACCTAATACCAAGGTGCTGTTCGCTCCCGTGGCCGGCAGTACGCTGCACTTCTATCTTCCCCAGGGCTCCTTTGTGCGAATACGACGTGCGAGGGACGGATGGCTGGAGGTAGAAGAGGGACCCGGACGACGCGGTTGGGTCCCGGAAGCTTCCCTGCGGCGGATTATTCCCCGCCGAACACACCAGTGGAAGCGTTAGGAACCCAGACCATGGCTCACATCGCAATTGCTGCACGGGCTCAAACTATGTACGATTGACCGGGTGGAGGGAACATGCGACGTCTGGGAGCACCGGTCAGCAGGCCCATGTTGTGGTTGAGCCTGCTCATGCTTTCATCCGGCATCGTTGCGTTCCTGGTGTTCAGGACGCAGGCTGGTGTCTTCCCCCACGCCAGGGAAGCCGCCAGCGTTTTTCTGGGGCTGGTAGTCTTCGTCTCGGGAATACTCCTTATCATCGGAACGCACCGGTGGTGGTTTACCCGATGATCACAGTCGCTGATCGCTTGCCTGCCGAGCCGGCCAATCACCGCCCCCAGGCGGCCTGCAAGCCGCTCCGCACATCGGCGCGCGGATTTCCCCATCAATTTTCCTGCGCTGGCCCACGAGGCCACCCCGATGTTCAGCTACGGGGCCATCTCCACACGAACCCGATAAAACCTGCGCCCCCCGGCCGGTGGCCCACCAGTGGTTTCCGAGCTCTCATCATCCACGAACGTGAACGATCCACTGTCGTTGGTTTCCGTCCAGGTTCCAATTCCGTTCGCCGTATTGCTGAATCCGGACCAGGCCCCCGCTCCCACCATTCCAGCATCACGGAATTGTATCGTATACTTTCGACCGCCCCGCGTAGGTACCGCGATTCTGTGTTCCGACTCCGAACCCGCCACCGTGCCAACTAGAAAGGCCGAATCCGCATTAGTTGGCTGGGTTCCTGCCAGGTACTCCTCATAGTTGATCATACCGTCTCCGTCCGGGTCGTCAGGAGCGTCCCAGGAATACTCTCCAAAGTTTTCCCACTCCCAGGCATCCGAGAGAGTATCGTCGTCACTATCGAAAGGCACAGTGATCCACGTGGTATTGGTCACTACACTGTTCGTCTCTCCCTGCTGATCATCCGCCACGAATTCCACCTCATTGGTCGTTCCACAATCGTCTACGGCGGCACACCATGAAAGATTCGCACCGTCAAACGATGCTCCACTGGGCTTCTTCGTACAGGTCAGAGTCACCGGATCATGGTCCGGATCCACGGCGCTCACCACAAACGTAGTGCAGGCCCCTACCACCAGAGTGTGCGGACCGGGAAGAGAAATTGTCGGCGAGCGATTTGCGGGATCAATCGTTGTAGTCTCCGTCACGCGGTTATTTCCACTTTCTGTATCACCGTTTGCGGTTACCCGATTAGTTGCCGTACCCACCTCAGTGGCCTGCACTACTATCTGGACTTCCGCAGTAGCCCCCGCACCCATCTCCCCCAGATCGCATGTGACCAC
>DTYT01000195.1 GCA_012961745.1 Kiritimatiellia bacterium
CCGCGGACTGTAAAGCCAGATGCCAACCCGTTCCACTTCCAGAGTCTCGGCCGCGGTCTGCGCAAGTTTGCGGAAGAAGGATTCCGGATCGCCGTCGAGCAGTTCCCTGCTCCGGGCCAGTTCCGTGAGGGTGGAGGCTTGCCGCCGCAGTCTGGATTCCCGGTTGCGCAGCTCGGACTCAAATCTTTTATGCTCGCTGATATCCATGAACTGTTCAATCAGTCCCCCGGCATAGGCGCCGTGACGGATCAGGCGCGGCCAGTGCAGCAGCCATCGTTCCCGGCGCTGGCCTTCCGCCAGAAGATGAACTTCGCGGGCGACGGGCGAGCCGCGGTCGGTGTCACGCGGCGGTTCGAGAAGAACCCCGGGATTCTCGATCATCTTCTGTATGCGCCGGATGACTTCTTCCCGGGACCGGCCCAGGATTCCTTCGCGGCTTATGGCAAACACGTTTTCAAACGTCCGGTTGACCCAGATCACACGATGATCCGCATCGGATGCGATGGTGGCTACCGGCGAGAAGTCGAGGACTTCTTCCAAGAGGGTCCGATATTTCTTTTCGCTTTCTTTCAGCGCGCGCGTGCGCTGTTCCAGTTGAAGTTCAAGATACTGTTCCTGGCTGAGGATCCGGTCTTCGGTGGCCTTTATCCTGAGCAGCGATCGCACTTGCGCGATCAATTCCGCGGTTTCGTATGGCTTGCAGATATAGCCATCAGCGCCGCTTTCCAGGCCGGCGATGCGGTGCGGCGTACCGGTAAGGACCGCCGAAATCATCAGCACCGGTATGCGGGAGATCCGTTTGTCACCGCGCAGACGGCGACACACCTCGAAGCCGTCCATTCCCGGCATTTTCGCATCCAGCAATATGAGGTCGGGCTGTTCCCGGACGGCGATACGGAGTGCTTCGGCGCCGTCGGTAGTGGTCAGCAGGATGCACTCTGGCAGGTGACGGTGCAGGGTCGCGCTGAGTACCTTGAGATTTTCGGCCAGGTCGTCGACGATCAGAATCGTTTTCTGTACCCTCTCCCCGTGCATTGGCGGCGTCCCACTGGTTACAATAGGCTACCTTTTCGCGGTGGAAAAGCTGATTCTTGCGGACCCGTGGCAGCCTGACACCCGCAGCGGCCTTATCACGGGTTCCTTACCCGTACCCGGTAGAAACGCCGTCCGGGGGCTGGCGCCCCGCCACTGGTATTCGTGCTGAAATCGTCCTCGAAGGTGTAGGCCGAAGACACGGTTCCCGTTTCCAGCCAGGTTCCCACGCCGATGTTCGTATTGGCAAAAACTGACCAGCTCGCGCCGTTGGAAAGCGAATCCACGAATTCCAGGGTATAGTGTTTGCCGGGTTCCGTGGAGACCGTAATGGTGAACCGGTTGGTCTCGCCGGCGATGTTCGTAACCGCCGAGATGTGGAAGAAGGAAGCCGCGTTCGTGGGCTGGGTGCCGGCGATGTACTCGGTGAAGTTGTCGGCTCCATCCCCGTCGTAGTCTCCCTCGGCTTCATTGGTGAGAGTGGAGAAATTATCCCATTCCCAGTCGTCACCCATTTGGTCGCCGTCCCAGTCAAAAGGAACCACGATCCAGGTCAGGTTGGTAACCACGCTATTGGTTTCACCCCGCTGGTCGTCGGCGACAAAGACAACCGCATTGGTGGTGCCGCAATCGGCGGAGCCGGCCGTCCAAGTGAATACATTGCTCACGAAAGAGGCTCCCGAAGGAGCGGCCGTGTTGGTGAGGGTCGGCGTATCACCATCCGGATCACTGGCGGTGACTGTGAAATTGGTGGTTGCACCGACGGGAAGCGTATGGGGGCCGGGCAGGTCGATCTGCGGCGCCTGATTGATTTCGACCATCTTCAAGTACTGCACGAGTGCTCCGTCGTTGGTCATGGGGCCGGTAGTATCGGCAGGCAGATCCACCCAGATCCCGTTGTCGTAGAGATCCGGTCCGGTGCGATTCGTGGGCCACACATATGCGAACGCGTCACTCGCGGCTAGGTTGCAGACATTGTACAAACGTCCCGTCTGCAGCCCCAGCAGATCCCATACCGGCTTCAAGTCGTAGGTATCACTAGCTCCGGTGTGGGCTTCCCCATGGCGGAGAAGGAGAGCGAAAGCCAGCACGACATCGCTGGTCCGAGGTTCGCCATAGGCGTTCTCGTATTTAGCGACCGCGAATATGCGGGCATTGTCGCTGCCATTGATGTTTTTCAGGAAATAGCGGTTCCGGCTTCTCAAAGCGGGGCTATAGTGACGTGCCCAGTTGACCCTTCCATACCACTGGTCGAGGCCGGTGGAATCCGGGGGCGGACTGGTCCACACAGTCAGCTGATTCCACTTCTTGAAATGAGGAATCCACTTGCCGAAATTGAGCTCGTGATACACGAACCCGTCGTAGGTGGGATAGTCGGTATTGTAGTTCTTGATGCCCTTTTCCTGCCCGTAGAAAATCATCGGGATCCCGTCTACGGATGCCAGTGCGCCGTAGCGTGACGCCACCAGCCACGGATCATCGTCCGGCAAGACTTCGTCGTGTGAAGTGAGATTGAGGAGAATGAGTCCGCCGTTGTAAGTGCTACGCCTCTCCTCCAGAGCGTTGTAGATGTCCCAGCAGTCATTAATGTGGTTCTGGGTGAATTGGAAGACTAGGTTTTCGTTGAGGATGTCAAAATGTCTGTTAGACCGATATCCCGGAATCCCGCCATCCAGTGTCTCCGCCATGAAAATGAAGTTCCACTTGATCCGGCGGGTGTGGTTGATGATGTACTCCCAGGCCTGCGGCGGTAGTCCCTGCCCGAAATCGCAGCGCAGACCGTCAACCCCTTTGTCGTCCGCCGATTGCGTCCACGTGTTGCTTCCCGGATGACCGGATTTCTTGATCCAGTATTCGCAATAGTAGGCGAAGTAGCGCCATAGGTCCATCTGGTTGGTAGTCATGTCGGAATAGTCATACCAGTCGCCTTCGTTAAGATAGTTGCCGTTATCCTCGGGATTGTGTCTTACCAGAGCCGCGTATTTTCCATAATAGAGCTCCGTCACGTCATCCCACTTGCCGAAGTCTCCGCGGTCCGGGGCAGTGGCAAAGTCGTTACTCCACGCGCTAACGTAGTAGGTGGCCGGCATACCGTAGTCGGTGATCAGTGAATAGAATGATGGGCGCACTGCGCCGATGCGGTTGGTGGCATTCCCCGTGTAGCCCAGGTCTACACCTCCCTGCCCCATTTCCGCGTCCCACGAAGTGTGATTGAAGACGCCGTCCAACATCACATTTATCGTGCCGACCGATCCGGTATAGCTGTCACACAGCGCTACAAAATTGGTAAACTCCTCCATGGCCGACTGGGCGGTGTCCGCGCTGCCAAACCGTGGTGCGACGGCGAAATAGTCACGCGTCGCGTAGGGGCTGCCGGGATCGTAGGCGTTCCCGGTGTCGGGATCTTCTTCCGTGCGTTCGTTGCCGTTGGGATGTATCGGCTGGAACCACAGGCAGTTGACCTGCAGAAAGTTGAGATAATCGAGATTGAAGGGGTCATAGGCGTCGTCGTCGCCCCCGACGTCGTTGGTGCCGAGCAGGTCCCGGAAGGTGCTGCGGCCCGCCTTGCTGGGTGCGGTGGCCTCGACGGTGAGCGCATTGAGTTCGTACATGGTCAGGTCCAGCGCTTTGCGCGGCGAAACCACAATAGCGTGGTCCCGCCGGTCGGCGTTCCAGTCCGTGTACCAGATCCAGTTGGTGTCCGCCATGCCGTTGGTCTGGTGGCGCGCCGTAAGCCGGTACGCGCCGCAGCGGCTGATCAGACCGGTCCACACGTATTCGCCGGGTGCTACCGGGGTCATGGGATACGCCCGGAAGTAGGCGCCCGTGTCGTTGGTACTGATCAGATTGCCGTCCGGCGGCTTGATGCCGTCAGGATACCCGTCACCGGAAATATACTGATTGGTATAGTCGATGTCGACGTAGTCCCGCCGATCAAGATTACTGAAGATTTCCACTCGCTGAAGATTGGTCACACCGGGCCTGTATACTACGGTGATGCATTGAGTTTCCCCCGCCGCCTCGTCGAGAAACAGCTTGGTGGTAGTGTAGTTGGCATTCATGCCGTTAACCGTGAGCTGCGGATCGCCCAGGTGTCCCAGCTGGAAGCTGAATACCGCATCGTTGGTTCCGGAGGTGTTATAATCGGCAAAATGTTCCACGTGGTTGGTGTCGTACCAGGCGCCAATTTTGTACTTGATCATAGTGAAGTAGGGCAGATTGGTCATGTTGCCCACCCACCACATTGCTTCTCCCAGGTCACTGGAATCCTGCTCGATGTGGTCGAAATGCATGAGGGCCACGTGGGTTTGGTCATTGCCCGGAGAGCCGTATGAACCGGACGGCGTATTAGTATCGCCGAATACATAATAGATCGCCGCATTGGTGATCCAGGGCGCCGATCCATCGCCGTTGATGTACGCGATCTTCACCCAGATCTGGGCGTTGGTGGAGTTGTAGATTACACGGTTGTTGTTGTGCCACATCCAGGCGGCTTCCCCGGGGGTTCCGAAGTGGAAGTTGTTGCCGGAATCGTTATCCCACGAAAGGGTCAGCGCATCCACGGCGAAGCTGTTGGTATGCGCTAGGTAGTTCGAATTGGCCGTGGAAGTGAGCGCATACCACTCGTAGGTAGTTGCCCCGGCAAGGTTGCTGAGGGTGACGTACGCCGTACTGCCGCTTGCCGCCGCCGGCACCATGTGCCAACTGGTCCAGCCGTTGGTAGTATAGCGGACGTACACGTGCTGTTCGGGCGGCGGATTGGTCGTCAGTTGAATCGTAATCACCACTGCCTCGTTGGTGGGGTAACTTCCCGTACCGCCGGAGACACTGCTGATCTCCGCGGGAGCGGCGGAGAGCTCCATGACCGAGATAAACGTGTCAGTCAGGCCGGGGTTTTTTACTGTAAACACGTAGTGGAAGCCGCCGGTAGCGCCGCCAGCCAGCATGCTGGCCGTGTCGAAGAGCGGCTGGTACCACATTATGTCCAGCTGGTTCTTGGGGAAATTGGTGTTGCCACCGTAATCATTGTTCCAGTCGTTGCCGGTTACCATCTTGAAGTTGTAGGAGGAATCGTTGGAGGCGGCGGCAAAGCTGTAGCGGAACCATTCCGTACTTCCATCCGGTCCAGTGTACTTGGTGCAGTTGAGCTCCAGACTCCAGCCCTGCAGGTCTCCCGGGAAGTCCACTTCTTGGGACGTCCACCCGAGGGCTGGACCTGCGGCCCCCAACACCAGGAATACCATCAGAAATGCGGTGTTCTCTTTCACGGTCTTCTCCTGTCGATCACAGTATCGAAGCTGGGGTTCTATGGGACCCACAATAACTTATACCTCTGCGCGCTGAGCCCGTC
>DTYT01000196.1 GCA_012961745.1 Kiritimatiellia bacterium
CATCCTGTCGCGGGCCATATCCCGGGCGGACGCGCCGCGCTGGGTTCTGGATGCGGGCTGCGGCAACGGAATGCTGTCATACGCCGCGTGGAGGAAGGGTAACCGGGTGATCGGGATCACCATCAAGGAGCGCGAGGTCCGTGGCTGCCGAGAATTTTACAATCATTTTCTGGGCATTCCCGATTCGGAGCTCTCCTTCCAGCTGCTGGACATAATGGAAGTGAGGCGTCTAGAGCGCAACTTCAATGAAATCATCTGCTGCGAGGTTCTGGAGCATATCCTGGACGATGCCGCTTGCCTGCGCGCGCTCCACGACGTGCTTCTTGCGGGTGGGACGCTGCATGTCACCACTCCCAACGCGGATCATCCGGATAACCGGAATGCAGCTCTGGTCCCGGACGGCGGGGGAGGCCATGTGAGGCAGGGCTATACGGTGGAGTCGCTGTCCGCTCTGCTGGCGGGATGCGGATTTCGCGTGGTTGCCTGCCGGGGGCTGGGAGGGAAGTGGCGGCAGTCATGCAACCGGAGAATACTCGCCCGACTCGCGCGGCGGCGGTGCGGAGCGGCGGTCCTGTGGTTCGTGGCCGGACTGGCCCTGGCGGGCCTGGATCGCGGTGAGCCTCCCACGCCTTACATCATCTACGTGCGGGCGGTTCGCGACCGTGATGCCTGAAGGCGGGCAGACCGCGGGGCGCGCCCCGGCGTGGTGGCGCCAGGCCGTGCAGCGCTACTACCGGGGCCGACCGGAATGGATCGACGGTAACCAGGAATTGGCCGCCCTGATCCGGGCTTACATCCCCTTGTCGAGCCGCATCCTGGAACTCGGACCGGGTCCCCAACCCACTCAGACGACCGCTCTTCTCCGCGAACGAGCCGATCGCCTGACGGGGCTGGACATCGACCCGGAAGCCCGGAGCAACCGGATGCTTGACGGGATCGAGATCTACGACGGAGGCAGATTCCCTTTCGGCGATGGTTCTTTCGATGCCGTGGTGGCGGACTACGTACTGGAACACGTACGCGATCCCCTATCGCTGTGTCGGGAGGTGTCCCGGGTACTCGGCCCCGGCGGTGTTTTCGTGTTCCGGACTCCGAACCGCTGGCATTACGTGGGGCTATCGGCTCGTTGGCTGAGTGACCGTTTTGCGGCCCGCCTGCGTCGCTGCGGAGAGAGAGGCGGCCGGATATACTCGAAGTATTACCGGATGAACACACCCCGGAAGGTGAGGCTGTTGCTCAGAAGCGCTGGACTGGAGCCGCTGCAGCTGCGGTTGATCGAGAAGGAGCCCTCGTATGCGATGACCAGTCGGGCGCTCTTTTACGTTTGCATGTGGTACGAGCGCGTGGTGAATTCCACCGAGCTCCTGGCGGGTCTGAGAGCCAATATGCTCTGCGTGGCGCGGCGCGGTGATAGTAGTTGAAGTGGAGCTGGGTAAGACCTAGAGTGACGGGCAGGGTGGTGTGGGATGAAGCAACTGCTCCAGTCGTACCGCAGCGGCGAGATATGGCTTGCAGAGGTGCCGGTCCCATCGGTGCAAGCCCACGGGGTAGTAGTGCGGACCGCGGCGAGTATCATCTCATCCGGAACCGAGAGGATGATCACCGAACTGGCGCGGCGCAGCCTGCTGGGTAAGGCCGTCAGCCGGCCGGACCTGGTGAGACAGGTGATCCGCCGGGTGAGAGTGGAGGGTCTGGGTCAGACGCTTGCCAAGGTGTTCGCCAAGCTGAATACGCCGATCCCCCTGGGCTATTCCTGTTCGGGGGTGGTCACCGAGGTGGGATCCGCCGTGAGGACGCTGTCGGTCGGGGATCGCGTGGCCTGCGCCGGGACGGGGTATGCCACCCATGCGGAACTGAACTACGTCCCCGCCAACCTGTGCGTCAGATTGCCCCCGAAGGTCAGCTTTGCGGAGGGGGCCTTTGCGGGTGTGGGCGCCGTGGCGGTCAACGCATTGCGCCTGGCCGAGGTCGAATTCGGCGAGCGGGTCGCGGTGATCGGTCTGGGCCTGATCGGATTGCTCACCGGCCAGCTGCTCAAGGCGGCGGGCTGCGGTGTTCTGGGCTGCGATATAGACCCGCGGCGTTGCCGCATGGCGCGCGAGCTGGGTTTCGATCGGGTCGCCTGCGGAACGGAAATTCACACCGCCTCCGTCACCTATACGGGAGGCCAGGGATTGGACGCGGTTATCGTGACCGCAGCCAGCCAGTCGGCCGAGCCCCTGGTGTGGGCGGGAGAGATATGCCGGCTGCGGGGTCGGGTGGTGGTGGTGGGACTGGTACAGATGCATGTTCCGAGGGATATCTATTACTCCCGCGAGCTTGACTTGCGGGTAAGCCGTTCCTACGGGCCGGGGCGTTACGATCCGGAATACGAGGAGAAAGGCCGCGATTATCCCTACGGATACGTGCGTTGGACGGAGCAGCGCAACATGGCCGCATTCGTGGAAGCCGTCCGCCGGGGACAGGTCGAACCGCTGAAACTGGCGGGGCGCCGGCTGGCGATCGACGAGGCGCCGGAGGCTTACCGGCTCCTTTTCGGACCGGCGGGCGAAGGGCAGACACCGATCACCGTGGTGATAGAGTATCTCGGGGTGGAGAC
>DTYT01000197.1 GCA_012961745.1 Kiritimatiellia bacterium
GGTGGTGGAGCTGGCCGGGAAGAAGAAATGCCAGCTGATGTTGATCTTCAGGGAAGTCGGCGCATCCTTGGGCAGGAAGTCCTGGTACCGGGCCAGGTTCAGCAGTTCGTGATAGTCGCGCAGCACGGTGGCCGGGGTCGTGCGCAGTACCGCTACTCTGGACTTGGCTGGCATGCTTTCCACGCTCGATCCGCCGGGCAGGCCGGTCGGCATCACAATATAGACATTCCCGCCGCGTCGCAATAGTATGGAGTCGATGACGGCGGTGCCCAGGCAAGTGGCGGGCCCGCGGATGCGTCGCAAGGGCCGGTTCCAGATCCGCAGCCGTGACCGCGACGGTGCCCGGGTGGTCTATCTCGATGGGGAGATAGACGCGGCCACCGTCTCGCGTTTCCAGAAGAGAATGGAGCAGATAGTGGCGGCAGCCGGGCGGTTGGTGGTGGTCAACTGCCGCGGCCTGCAGTTCGCCAATACGGCCACGTTCGGACTTTTCTACCATTTCCACGATACAATCCGCAGATCGGGGGGGTATTTTGCTCTTTGTGAGCTGCGGCCCAAGATCCGTGACGTACTCCGGATCTTGGGCCTGGAAAAGGAACTGCACGTTTTTGATGATGTGCCCGGGGCCCTGGCGGCCGCCCGGCGCCATTTGGCGGAAGGGGCATAGCGTGGGAGGACAGGACAGGCTGATGTTGAGGATACCGGCCAGGCCGGAGGCGCTGGCTCTGGTACGGTGCGTCGTCACCCAGATGGCCGAGGACGCGGGGCTCTCCGAGGAAGAGGTGGGGAAAGTGGAGATCGCCGTGGACGAGGCCTGTACCAATATCTTGGAGCACGGCTACCGCGGCCGGGAGGTCAAGCGTCCGGAGATCGAGTTGCAAGTCAGCCGGGATGATGATGCCCTGCGTGTTCGCATCTTCGACCGCGCCCGGCCTTTCGATATCACCACCTACGCGGTTCCTGCTCTTCCCGACCACTGGCACGACGGGCACACCCGGGGAGTGGGGATCTATCTCATCCGGCAGTGCATGGACGAAATCAAGTACCGTCGCCTGCAGGATGACCGCAACATGCTGGAGCTGGTGAAATATCTGGCTCGCGCCCCGGGAGAGACGTGCTGATGGGGTTCCGTGGCGCAGTGTGCGGGAGGATGGTGGTTGCGCCGGTTCTGCTCGTCCTGGGAGGACTCGGACCGGCGGGCGGTGACCTTTCCGCTGGCGACGAGTACGACCACCGCCCGCCCCCGGGAATGGGATCCCTGATCATCGCCGACCATAGCGACGATGATGTCTCCGTCTACGTGGACGGCGTGGAGGCCAATAAGGCACCGGAAGACGACTGGGAGGCATACGACCTTCGCCCCGGTGAGCACCGCGTCGTCCTGGAGCGGCGGGGCGGCGACTGCAGTTTCAGTGGCGACGTGGATATGCTCGAGGGACGGCAGACAATACTCGAGGTTCAGTACGCGTTCGGGAATCCTTACCGCTACGATGTTTTCATCCGGTATGACTGAACACAGGTTCATCTCCGTGGCCCAGGCGGAGAGGCTCATCCAGGAACACATGCCCTTGTTGCCCGCCGAAGCTGTCAGCTTGGAGGAGGCGGCGGGTCGCGTGCTCCGGGAAGACGTGTACGCCGATCGGCCGGTGCCGCCTTTCAACCGCATCACCATGGACGGCATCGCGGTTTCTTCCCGCGCCGTGTCGGCCGGCCGGCGCCGTTTCCGAATCGCCGGGCGGGTCCTGCCCGGACAGGCCGGCCGGCCCGCGGTGGTCAGCCCGGAGACGGATTGCGTGGAAGTGATGACCGGCGCGTGTCTGCCCGCGGGATTCGATGCGGTGGTTCCCTACGAGGATGTGGAGATATCGGAAGGAACTGCACATCTCCGTGTGCCGCGGGTGCCCGCGGGGATGTTCATCCACCGCAAGGGCGGTGACGCTGCCGAGGGCGCCTTGGTTCTGCAGAAAGGAACCGTCCTGGATGCCGCCCGGCTGGCCGCAGCGGCGGGATGCGGCAAGGCGCGCCTCAGAGTCGGTCGGTCTCCCACGGTGGCTGTGATTTCCAATGGAAACGAGGTGGTCATGCCGGGTGGGCCGATCGCGGAGAACCAGATCTATGGGATAAACAACGTTTCCATCCGCGCCTTGCTGGAGTTCCATCGGATTCGCTCGATCTCGACGTTCCATTGTGCGGATGACCCGGAGCAGATCGAGAAGGTCATGGGCCGGGCCCTTTCGGAAAACGATGTCGTGCTCGTATCGGGTGGCGTGTCGATGGGGAAGGGGGACTTTGTTCCCGCGGTCTTGGAGCGTCTGGGGGTGCGGTGTGTCTTCCACAAGGTCAGGCAGAGACCGGGCAAGCCCCTGCTTTTCGGCGTACGCGGAGATACGCGGGTGGTCTTTGCCCTGCCGGGCAATCCGGTTTCGGCGATGGTATGTACGCGCCGCTACGTGCTGCCCGCGTTGTTCCGGGCAATGGGGGCGTGGTTGGGAGAGGATCCGTGGGCCGAATTGGAGCGGGACCTGGCTTTCTCTCCGGAGCTCACTTTTTTCCCGCCGGTGATCGCCGGGGCCGATGCCGGGGCTCGAATCCGCGCCCGGGCGCTGGAATACCACAACTCCGGACACTACCTGGCACTCGTGGAGAGCTCCGGCTTCGTGGAGATTCCCTGCTCCAGGGAGACCTGCTATCCGGCGGGGATGAGGGTGCGCTACTTCCCATGGCAGATGGTGCTCGGTCCGTCTCAGGAGGTGTAGCGATGAGCATGGTGGATGTCAGCGGCAAAGAGGTGGTCTTCCGGAAGGCGCGGGCGCGCGCCCGGATGGAGTTGCCGCGCGAGCTGCTGGCCAGGGTGGCCGCCGGAGAAATGACCGGGCCGAAGGGGCCGGTATTCCAGACGGCGGTACTGGCCGGTACCATGGCGGCCAAGGATACCGGTCGCCTGATTCCCTACTGTCATCCTCTGGCGATCGAGCGCTGTGAGATACGGATCATTCCGGGCGAGGAGGCATTGACCATTGAGGCCGAAGTGGCGGCACACGCCCGGACCGGAGTGGAAATGGAAGCGTTGGCTGCGGTTGCGGTGGCTGCGCTGGCGGTATACGACATGTGCAAGGGCCAGGCCGACCGTATCGTGGTACGCGAGATAAAGCTGCTGGAAAAGAGCAAGTCGTCCGGCTAGAGCTCCACGCGGTGCGGCGGGTTGCGGGATTGCCGCTTCGTCGGTCCGGGCGTATCCTAGGCCGTTCACCACATGCTGCCGCGAGGTTTACGCAGTGGACGCGCTCAGGGAGCAGGTGCGAGGGCTACTGGAGGGAAGCGTTTCGGGGACGCCGTTCGCGGTCCGCCATCCCCAATGCGTGCAATTCACGGTAGGGGGTAAGCTGTTACGGGCGGAGTTGGTACTGGGGCTGGGAGAAGTCCTCGGTCGCTGTCAGCGGTTCAACATCCTGCTGGCGGCGGCGGTCGAGTTGGTCCACGCGGCCAGCTTGGTGCATGATGACATTCTGGACGGGGCCACGCTGCGCCGCGGCCTGCCGTCCATGTGGCGCTTGATGGGCATGGCGAATGCAGTGCTCTTCGGCGACATGCTTTTCTTTCTGGCCTTGCGGCTTCTGGCGGAGTGCGACGGTGAACTGCTGGAGCAACTGTCCCGAATGGGATGCCGTATCTGTGAAGGAGAATACCTCCAAGAACTCCAGGCCGAGAAGGGAGGCTCATTATGGAGGGACTACCTGGAGATTGCGAAGCTGAAGACCGGGGCGCTTTTCGCCTTTGCGGCAGCCGCTCCGGTGCCGCAAGATCGGGTGGAATTGCGCCGGGAACTCGAGCTTGCCGGATACGCGCTGGGCGCCGCCTACCAGATTGCAGACGATTTTTTGGACCTTCGGGGTGACTGCGCAACGACGGGCAAGAGTAGTGGACAGGACCGCAGACTGGCCGGGGTCAGTGCCGTGGAAGTGGCGCAAAGATGCGGCGTCTCACCCGCGGGGGAGGTCGGCAGGCTGCTGGCGGAGGCCGAGAGCCGCCTGGAACACTGGCCCGAGATTCAGGAGGTGTGGAAAGACTACGTGGAAAGACGCCTCCGTTCGCAGATGAGCCAGTGTGTCGGTGAGGCTTGAAGGACAAATGATGACGGATTCCCTTCGGATAGAACGGGACGTCATTCATGCAGACGTCGTGATCGTGGGAGGAGGACCGGCGGGGTTGGCTTGCGGTGTGCATCTGCTTGGCGCCTGCCGCGAGCGCGGGGTTTCTCCGGGCACGGTCATGGTTGTTGACAAGGGGGCGTGCTCGGGGGCTCATGTACTTTCCGGTGCGATCCTGCAGCCGGAACCCTTCAAGGAATTGCTCACCCAACAGGAATATGCCCGGCTTCCCTTGGGAACCGCGGTAGCAACAGAGCGGTTCGTCCTGCTGGGAGCCAGACATTCCCTCTCCGCGCCCTGGGTCCCTGCGCCGCTCAGTTCGCGCGGGTGGCCGATGACCAGCCTTTCCGACCTGACGGAGCAACTCGCCCGAATATACGAATCCCGGGGAGGAGAAATCTACCATGACACGCCCGTCGGCGGACTGCTGCTGGAGGAAGGGCGGGTGATCGGAGTGCGGTTGACCGATCGCGGGCGGTCAAGGGACGGGACCCCCCGGCCGGGTTATCAGCCGGGGGCCGACGTTCTCGCGCGGGTTGTAGTTGTGGCGGAGGGAGCGGCGGGTCCGCTGGCTGACCGCCTGCTTTCGGAAGGGATTCTGAAGCCTGCGGGCTGCTGGTCCTCGTATGGGCTGGGGATAAAGGAGCTGGTCAGGGTTCCGGCCCGTTCCGAAAACCAGGGTGTTTGCGTTCATACCGTCGGGTATCCTCTGAGTCGGAAAGCCACCGGTGGAGGGTTCATCTACGGGCTGGACGAGGATACGCTTGCGGTGGGGCTGGTGGTTGGTCTGGACTACGACTCCCCTTGGCTGGAACCGCATACCCTGTTCCGACAGTTCAAGCGACACCGGTGGGTACGGCGGTGGATTGAGGGAGGCGAAGTCATCGGCTATGGCGCCAAGGTGGTTCCCGAGGGAGGGCTTCCGGCGGTACCGCAGCTTGCGGGTGCCGGTGTGCTCCTGGTCGGCGATGCCGCCGGGTTGGTGGATCCCGTGCGGATCAAGGGCGTACACCTGGGGGTAAGATCCGGTATGTTGGCCGCGGAAGTCATCGCCGAATGCCTGGCGGCCGGCGACTTTTCATCCCCACGGCTCCAAGAGTACGAGACGCGCCTGAAGAGGTCGGCGGAGTGGCAGGCCGCCGCGCGGTTCCGGAAAGCTCGCAGTTGGTTCGGTCTGGGTCTGGTTCCGGCCATGGCGGCCACGGGGTTGAGCTGGGTGACCCGGGGCTGGGGGCCGCCGTTGTTGCGGAAGTCCCGGCCCGACCGCTGGCTGCAGCCGCAGCCGCGTCCCCCCACGGGCACGGCAGCGTCTCGCGGGAACATGGATGGGCCCAGGGGAGTGGATCTGGACATCGCCTCGGACTTGTATTTTTCCGGCACGCGCCATTCAGAACAGCAACCTTCACACATTTCAATTCGCGACCCGGAAGTGTGCGCCACGAAGTGTGTACCGCGCTATGGTGCCCCGTGCACGCGGTTCTGCCCTGCAAAGGTATACGAACTGGACGCACAGACCGGGACGATACGACTGCAGGTCGAGAACTGTCTCCACTGCAGGACCTGTCGGCTGAAATGTCCCGAGGAAAACATCCGCTGGGAGGTTCCGGAGGCCGGCGGCCCGCGCTATCGGCGGATGTAGGCCGGCAGATGCGTTCCGCACAATGGCGTGTCGGAAAAACAGTCGGAGAAGGTTTCGCCGCCTGGCAGCGACGGCGCTGGTCCTATTGATCTTGGGGCTGGTTGCGACGGTCAGAATGGGGTCGCCGGCGGGGGACGGCAGAGATTCCCTAATCGTAGGGGAGACGATGGGAACTACCTTCCACATCCGCATCCTGCCGCACGCATCTCCGCGGCTCATGCGGCGCGTGGGAAGGGCTCTGGATCGGCTGGAAGACATTTTCTCCACCTTCCGTCCCGCGAGTGTCGTCTCCCGGTTCAACGATTTTCGCGGCCCGGGTTCCTTTCGCGTGCCGCCGGAGATGGTCGAGGTCGTTGACTTCGCACTTTACCTGGCCCGGTTGAGTGGAGGCGCCTATGATCCCACCATTGCGCCGGTTGTGAACCTGTGGGGATTCGGGTGGGAGGCACGTCGGGGCAAATTCCCGGACCGGGATGCGGTAGGCCGCGCTTTGCGCGCGACCGGCTACTCCAAGGTCCGCGTTTTCCGGCCCGGCAGACTGGTGAAGGAGGAGCCCCGCGTGCGACTGGACCTGGCATCGGTGGCCAAGGGGTATGCGGTGGATTACATCTGGAAACTGCTGCGCGGAGAAGGATATACCGATTTTCTCGTTGAAATAGGGGGGGAAGTAAGGGTTTCAGGTACGTACAGCGGCCGGGTGTGGCGGGTCGGAATAGAAGCACCCCTTTCGGATCGGCTTCCGGGTGAAGAGGTTTTGCGAGTGCTGGGCCTGGCGGATGGGACCGCGGCAGCCACCTCGGGGAGCTACCGGAACTTTGTTACTTCGCGGGAGGGACAGGCCTACGGGCACGTGATTGATGCCCGAACCGGCTTCCCGGTGAGTAATGGGGTGGTATCCGTTACGGTGGTAGCCCCCCGATGCCTCGCCGCCGATGGCCTGGCCACGGCCTTGATGGTCTTGGGTCCCGACAAGGGGTTGGCACTGGCCCGCAAATTTCCCCACACCGAAGCGTTGATGGCGTTGAATACCGGTTCGGGATTCCGTGTGGTCCAGACGGAGGGTTTTGCTTCCCTGGTACAGGACGGCCCGGCAGTTCCCTACGCGATGTCTGGGATGGAGGCGGCCGATCGGCGCAAGGGCTGGCGACCGGCGGATGGCAGGGGGAATATACGGTGAAACCGGACTGCCGGGAGGCATCGCGGTTCAGGGACTTGGTGCGGGGCGCGCGCAGCGTCCGCAGGTTCCAGGAATCGCGGCCTATACCGGCCGAAGTGCTGCGCAAGCTGGTGGCCTGTGCACGCCTGGTGCCCTCGGCGGCCAATCTGCAGCCACTACGGTACATCCTCTGCAACGATTCCCTGCGGCGGGATTCAATTTTCGCATGTCTGAAATGGGCGGGCTACCTGGAGGATTGGTCCGGTCCCGCGCGTGGCGAGCGGCCAGCAGCCTACTTGGTGATATTGAGTGACAGGGAGATCACCCGTGATGCGTGGTGTGATTGCGGAATCGCAGCCCAGACCATCACCCTCTACGCCCGGACGCTGGGATTGGGGAGCTGTATTTTGGGAGCCATCGACCGCGAAGGCCTGAGGCGGGCGCTGGACATCGCCGCGCGGTTCGATGTCCTGCTGGTCATAGCCCTGGGATTCGCCGCCGAAACGGTGGTAGTGACCGAGGTGGATGCCGAGCAGGGCGTGCGATATTGGCGGGATGCCGACGGGATCCATCATGTGCCCAAGAGGCGGGTGGATGAATTGATCGTGCAGGAATTTGTTACCCACTAACCGGATCGCGGCCGGTAAAGAGTGGAATCCCGAATCTCTTCAGGCTTTCGGCCACCTCGGCCAGCGGCAACCCCACTACGTTGGTATAGGACCCCTCCACGCGCCGGATCAGGCTGCACCCGATCCCTTGGGCCGCATAGGCCCCCGCCTTGTCCATGGCCTCACCGGTGGAGACATAGGAGCGTATTTCGCCCTCATCAAGCTCCCGGAACCACACGGCGGTCCGGATCGCATAGAGTTCTTCTCGCGCCGTACGGCCGTTTCCCAGGAGAAGCAGGTAGACCCCGGTGATCACCGCGTGCTCCCTCCCGGCGAGGCTTCGCAACATGCACACCGCCTCGGCGGCATCGGCGGGTTTGCCCAGGATATGACCCTCCCTGACCACGACCGTATCGGCCGCTATGATCAGAACCGGTCGTCCATCCGCCATGTCCAGTCGCCGCCAGGCGGCCTTCGCCTTCTCTTGGGCCGCCCGCAGGGTGAAGGCGGCCGGCTCCTCGCTCGGCAGGGGCTGTTCGTCCACCGCGGGGGGGAGAACCTCGAAGGCGACTCCCAGTGCCTCCAGCAGTTCCCGCCGCCGCGGCGAGGAACTGGCCAGCACGATTCTGGTTCCCCTCCCTGCCATTCGCCGAAACGATAACGGGATCGGCGGGGCTGTCCAACCATTTTGCTTCCCACGCGGCGGCGGACTCCTTTTCCGTTTGACA